>JAITBV010000197.1 GCA_031283395.1 Candidatus Adiutrix sp. | reverse complement strand
GGCAGTTCCGGCAAAAGCTCCCGAAAGGGCTCAAGGTCCACCCGCGACAGGCGCTCGGCCGAGGCGGTGATGACCGGCAGTTCCAGGTGGGGGTCCAGCCGGGCCGAACCCAGGCCCGGGAAATGCTTGCCCGCCCCCAACAGGCCCGCCCGGGCGTAGGCGGCCAGAAGGACCCGGGCCCAGGCCGCCACCCGGCCGGGGTCTTCGCTGAATCCCCTTTCGCCGATGAAGGCTTCCGGGCCTTCAGGCACATCCAGCACCGGGGCCAGGTTGAAGTTGAAGCCGGTGGCGGCCAGTTCCCGGGCCCCGGCCCCGGCCAGGCGCCCGGCCTCGCCCGGGTCCGGACACGAGCGGGCCGCCGGCAGACGGGTATACGGCGCCGGCAGGCGCTGGACCGGCCCGCCCTCGTGGTCGATGGCCACCAAAAGGGGCCGGCCGGAAAGGGCTTCCCCCAGGCTCCGGGCCTGGTCGATAAGCCGGCGCAGGGCCGCCGGCCCCCCCTCCTCCGGATAATTGCGGGCGAAAAAAATCAGGCCCGCCGGGCGGACGGCGGTCAGAAGGTCTTCCACTTCCGGCCAATCCCGGCCTTCAAAGCCCACCAGGAGCAGCCGCCCCACGGCCAGGGCCAATTCCCCGCTCATGGCCGGCTCCCGGGACATTTTTCGCTGACTTCGTAATTATACATCAAAATTCGCCGTGCGCCAAGTTAGGGGTATCAGGCCAGCTTGAGCATTTTCTCAATGGCGCCCCGGGCCCGGAGGCGGATATCCTCGGGCACCCGGATTTCCGGGGCCAGGGTCTCCACGGCCCGGCGCAGGCCGGCCAGGGTGTTCTTCTTCATGTCGGAGCAAACCATCGCCTCGGAAAAATAAAAAGTCTTCTCCGGGCTGTCCAGGACCAACTGGCGCCTCACCCCTGTTTCGGTGAGAATGATGAACTCCCGGGCCAGGCTGGTCCGGGCCTCCTGGACAATGGCGGTGGTGGAACCGATGAAATCGGACATAGCCAGAACCTCGGGGCGGCACTCGGGGTGGACCAGCACCCGGGCGCCGGGGTGGGCCTCTTTAAGTTTCCGCACCGCCCCGGGCTCAAGCTGATGGTGGATGGGGCAAAAACCCTCCCAGAGCAGGACTTTTTTCTCCGGGACCTGTTTTTGAGCGTAGGCGGCCAGGTTTCGATCCGGGGTCATCAGCACTGTTTCCGACTTCATGGCCCGGAGAGCGGCCGCCACGTTGGACGAGGTACAGCATAGATCGCTCAGGGCCTTTACTTCGGCCGGGGAATTGACATAGGTCAGAACTTCCACGCCCGGCAGTTCGGCCCGGCGGGCCGCCAAGGCCCGGGCGGTTATCATATCGGCCATGGGGCAGCCGGCCTCGGGGTCCACCAGGACCACTTTCTTGTCCGGGCACAGGATGACCGCGGTCTCAGCCATGAAGTGGACCCCGGCGAAGATGATGACCTCGGCCGCGGTGTCGGCTGCGGCCCGGGAAAGCCCCAGAGAGTCGCCCACATAATCAGCCGCCGCCTGCACCTCGTCCGGGCAATAGCAATGGGCCAGGATGACGGCCCGGCGCTCCCGGGCCAGGGCTTTAATATCCTCCGCCATATCGACGGAAGCTCCGGAGGTGTCCATCCGCGCCATTATTCAGGCCCCTCCTCTATCACCTCCACCCCCCGGGGAACCTTGAAGGTGAAAAAATCGGCCGAAAGCGGCGGGTTTTCCGCCAGGCCATTAAGGAAAAATTCAGTGGTTTCACCGGTGAGGGCCTTTAAGCCGAAACCGGTGAGGGTGAAGGTCTCGTCGCACCAGACGGTCAGGCGTTCCACGCTCCGGCCGCCTTCCTTCGGGGTCAGGTTCAGGCCCGACTGGCCGGGCCGGGCCGGGTCGGCCGGGGCCGGGGACAGGTCGAAATCGCGGGTCAGGGCCTCCAGGCCGCTCAGAAAGACCAGAAGCGGCTTAAGTTCGCCGGTCACATCGATATCCCGGTAGCGATAGACCAGTTTTTCCGAAGGCACATGCCACCAGACCGTGGCCCCGTCCGTGACCATGACTTCGGGCTGGGGCGAGACCTGGTCCAGGAGCAGCCGGTCCGGCCGGGACCAGTATAGCACGCCGGTGGCCACCTGCTGGGACTGGCTTTTGAAAACCTTATCCGTGGCCGGGGTCGCGGCCACCCGGCGATAGGCCGCGCTCAGGGCGGCCAGGCCGCCGTAACGGGCGGCCAGGCCGGAGGCGATACGGTCCGCGGCCGGCGCCGCCGGGCCGGCGGCCCAGGCCAGGCCGCCCCACAGGCTCAATAGAAAAACGAAAACTCTCATGGCTGCCTCAGTTGTTCAAGGCTGTAGCCTCGGGTGGCCAGGAGGGTCAGGAGACCCTCTTCACCCACCAGATGACCGGCTCCCACAACCACGAAGGCAGGGGGGCCGGAAGCGGTCAACAGGGGTTCCAAGCGCTCCAGCATGACATGGTTGCGCCGGACGATGAGCCGGTCCAGAAGCCCGGACAGCTCAGGATAGCGGTTGAAATCCTTAAACAGCAGTTCGGCGAAACCGGCGGTGTCACCCCGGCTCCAGGCTGTCCAGAAATCGGCCATGGTCCCGGGCAGGTCCGCCACCTCCCGAAGGGTGGCCTGGAGAAAAAGATCCGCTTCTTCCGGGCTCAGACCGGCCAGAAGGTCCATCTGTTCCGGGAAGGTCTCCAATTCCGCCACAGGCAACCGGCGGGCGGCGGCCTGGTCCAGAAAATGCTTGTCCAGGCCGTAACGGGCCGAAAAACCGTTCTCTTCCAGGGCGGCCAGTTGAATGGCCAAGGCCGCCAGCCAGGGGCGGTAGCGGGCGTATTCAGGCCGGTCCCGGCCGCTCCGGGCCAACAGGGCGCTGGTCGCGGAGGTCAGATCGTCTTCAAGGGTCCGGCCTGAAGCGGCCAGACCCCGCTCGGCTATGAAGTCGTTGACCACTTTCAGAGGCAGGGTTTCGGTGTCTATCTCCACCACCAGGCTCCCGGCTTCGTCAAAAGCCCGGCCAAAGGGTTCGGGCAGGGGATAGAGTCCCGGGCCGGCCAGGTGGATGGAGCCGGCCAGATAGGCCCTGGCTCCGGCCGGGGAAGTGACGCGCCATAAAAAAAGTCCTTCGGCCCGGGCCGGGCCGGCCACCGCGGCCAGGACCAGGACGACCGACAGGAACCAGAGCGCGAGGGTGTTGCGCGAACGCCGCTGCATGGTTGACAGTGTATAGGCATTTGCGGAAATGTCAAGACGAGGGGGCGAGGCCGGACTTTTGTGAATCCGCTATTATATTTCATAATTATTATGTTATTATACATTCAGATTTAAGGTTCAGCGCCCGCCGGTCACTGTTTCCCAAGGCCGGCGACCGGAGAGACATAATGAAGATTTCCGTCATCGGCACAGGCTATGTGGGTCTGGTCACCGGAGCCTGTTTCGCGGATGTGGGCAACAACGTCATCTGCGTGGACAAGGACCATGAAAAAATCGAGGCCTTGAAAAAAGGAATCCTGCCCATATTCGAGCCCCGCCTGGACGAACTGGTGGCGGTCAATACGCGTGACCAGCGCCTCACCTTCACCACCGACCTGGCCGAGGCCATCCGGGAGACCGAGGTCTGCTTCATCACCGTGGGCACGCCCATGGACGAGGCCGGCCGGGCCGATCTGGGCCAGGTCCTGGCCGTGGGCCGGGAGATAGGCCGCCATTTGACCGGGAGCATGATCGTCACCCTCAAATCCACCGTGCCGGTGGGCACGACGGACGAAGTAGACCGGATCATCGCCGACGAACTGGCCTCCCGGGGCGCCAACCCGGCCTACGCGGTGGTCTTCAACCCCGAGTTCCTCAAAGAGGGGGACGCGGTCAAGGACTGCTTCAGCCCGGACCGGGTGGTCATCGGGACCTCGGACCACGAAACCGCCCAGACGATGATAAGTCTCTACCGGCCCTTCGTGCGCAACCACGACCGCTTTCTCGTCATGGATGTCCGCAGCGCCGAGATGACCAAATACGCCTCCAACGCCATGCTGGCCACCCGCATTTCCTTCATGAACGAAATAGCCGGCATCTGCGAAAAAGTAGGGGCCGACGTCAACCTGGTCCGGCTGGGCGTGGGATCTGACAGCCGTATCGGCTACAACTTTCTCTACCCCGGCTGCGGCTATGGCGGCAGCTGCTTTCCCAAAGACCTGCGGGCCCTGGCCCACCTGGCCCGCTCCGTGGGCGCGCCGTCGTCCATAATTGAAAAGGTGGAGGAAGTCAACACCGCCCAGAAACAGGTCCTCCTGGCCAAAATCACCGACCGCTTCGGGGCCGACCTGACCGGGCGGGTCTTCGGCGTCTGGGGCCTGTCGTTCAAACCCTACACCGACGATATGCGGGAAGCCCCCTCCCTGACCATAGTGCCGGGACTGCTGGCCCGGGGCGCGGCCGTGCGGGTCTACGACCCCAAGGCTCTACAGGAAGCCCGGCACCACCTGGGCGAACACGCCAGGCTGACCTATGCCGAAGACAAATACGCGGTCCAGGTTGACGCCGACGCCCTTTTGCTGATAACGGAATGGAAGGAATTCCGCAGCCCTGACTTCGAGCGCCTCAAAAAAACCATGAAAACGCCGGTCATATTCGACGGCCGAAACCAGTATGATCATCGGCAGCTTCTGGCCTTGGGTTTTGAATACTGGCAGATCGGCCGCGTCCCGGCCCGGCCCGGCCTCATTTGAAAATTGACCTGATGTATTTTTCGAAATAGGCGTTGTCGTGCAGAAGCCGGCAGCCGTCCCAGGCTTCGCCTTCGGACAGGGTCTGGGCCAGGCGGTAGCCGGGGCCGTCGGGATCTCCGTAGATGAAATAAACATCCAGGGACGAACCCAGGCCGGACCTGAGGGAGGTCATGGCCGCCTGGACTTCTTCCGGCTTGGCCGTCCCTATGAAATCTGAAAAAACCAAAAGCACCTTCCGGCCTGGCTGGCTGCGCAAGGGCGCGGCGGCGGCCTTAATGGCCGGCACCAGGGAGCCCGGCCGGCCGTCCCCCTGAAGCCCGACAATGGCCCGCTCCATTTCCTGGCGGTTGAAAAAGGTCGGGCCATAGGCGGCCAGTTCGCGGGGCCGGCGTTCACGGCCCGTCCACCAGTCGCTCAAGCGCCCCGGAATTTCCTGGAAACTCTTCATGTCGTCCACGACCGCCGGAATCAGGGTGGTCATGAGGGAAATCTCCGGGACATAGATAATGGTGCGGCTCAGGCAGGCCCCCAGGCGACCGGCCTGGGAAAAGCCGGCGCAGGCCGAAGCGTCCAGGCGATCCGGCGCCGGCCCGGGATGGCCGGCCCGGCCGGAGGTGGAAGTCAGGTCGGCCAGAAAAACCATGGCCATCTGGCTGGAAGCCGAGGCCAGGGCCTCCCGGATCACCCATTCATCGGCTTTTAAATCGCGCTGATCCGAAGAGGGGGCCAGATAGACGCGATACCAGCGGCCGCCCCCCTGGCCCTCGGCCCGCACCGAGGCCGGCCAGCCGCCGGCGGTGAGGGCGCGGGCGTGTTCCCTGGCCTCCAGGGGGTCTTTGAAGCTGGCAACATAGCGGCCATAGATATTCCGCTTATAGGCCTCGCCGGTGACCGCCGGCGAATTGGGCTTAAGGGGCGCCGCCGCCCTGGTCCGGGCGGTCCGGGCCGCTTCCTCCCCCTCCCGGTCCACCCGCCTGGTCTGGGCGGACGTGCCCTCCACCTCGCCGGGGTCTTCCAGGGACACCACCTGGTAATCCGCGATCAGTCCTTCCGCCACCAGGCGGCTACCCAGACGCTCCGCCTCCGGCTCAAGGCCGAAGAGGCCGGCCAGAGTCAGGTAGAACTCCCCGACCTGGCGGTCTATGAACAAGGTCGATTCCACCAGGTTCCTCTTCACCACGTAAGCGGTCAAGCCCCGGGCCTGGAACCGGGCGGACAGCCGCCGGGCCGGCTCTTCATCCAGGAAACGCCCGGCCAGAACGGCATGGAAGGTCCGACCGTCCGCGGCGCCGCTCTCCCCGACGGCCGGAGCGGAAGCGTCAGGCACCAGAAGCAGCGGAACCTCGTCGGATCCGGCCACCGGAAGGGCCAGGGCCGCCGGGCTCAAAGCCAACAACATCAGACCAAGCAACCAGGGGCGGGGCATAGGGCGCTCTTTCTTGAGAATTGAACCGGCCTTGGCTATAATATCACAAGTGAGGCAATTTTTTCACCCGAGGCGCATGTCCATGTCCGACGACTTGATCCGGGACCGCGTGGAATTTCTCCGGTCCGAGATAAGACGGCACAACGACCTCTATTACACCCGCAACGCCCCGGAAATCACGGATGACCAGTGGGACGAACTGTTTCGGGAGCTTAAGGACCTGGAGGCCGTCCGCCCCGAATTGCTCAGGCCGGATTCACCCACCCGGACCGTGGGGGCTTCGCCCTCCCCGGGCGGTCTGGCCAAGGTGGACCACCAAACCCCGATGATGAGCCTGGACAAGGCCCTGAAACCTGAAGAACTGGCCGAATTCGAGGAGCGGACCCGCCGTTTTTTGGGCGAATCCGGACCTCTGGCCTTTCACACCATGCCCAAGTTCGATGGCCTGGCCCTGGAACTGATCTACGAGGAGGGGCGGCTGGCCCTGGCCGCCACCCGGGGCGATGGCCTGACCGGGGAAAACGTCACGGCCAACGCCCTGACCATAGGCGACATCCCCGCCCGCCTCAGCCGGCCGCCCTGGCCCCCCCGCCTGACCGTCCGGGGGGAAGTCTTCATGGAAAAGGAGGACTTCAGACGCCTCAACGCCCGGCGACAGGAAGAGGGCCTGACCGTCTTCGCCAATCCGCGCAACGCGGCCGCCGGAGCCTTAAGGCAGTTGGCCGCCTCCGTCACCCGGGAGCGCCGGCTGAATTTTTTCGCCTACGGACTCCTGGAAGATTCGGCCATGACCACCTACGGCCGGAGCCTGGCGGCCCTCCGGGACTGGGGCTTCCGGGTGGAAGACTCCCCCTACACCCGGGGAGGTTTGGGGCTGGCCGAGGTTCTCCACCTTTTCGAGGAACTGGAGGCCGCCCGGGACGGGCTGTCCTATGAGATCGACGGCCTGGTAGTGACCCTCGATGACCTGAGCCTGTGGCCGCGGCTGGGGGCCACGGCCCGAGCGCCCCGCTACGCGATGGCGGCCAAATTTCAGCCCCAGCTGGGGGAGACCCGGGTGCTGGGCATAGACCTCCAGGTGGGCAGGACAGGAGTGCTGACCCCGGTGGCCCGGCTGGAGGCGGTGACCGTGGGCGGGGTGACGGTCAAAAACGCCTCACTCCACAACGAAGACGAATTGCGCCGCAAGGATGTCCGGCCCGGCGACACGGTGCTGGTGCGGCGGGCCGGCGAGGTCATCCCGGAAGTGGTGGCCGTGGTGCCGGCCAAAAGACCGGCGGACAGCCGGCCCTTTGCCTGGCCCGAAGTCTGTCCGGTCTGCGCCGCTCTTCTGGAACGCCGCCCGGGCGAGACGGCCTGGCGCTGCCCCGACCCCTGGTGCCCGGCCCAGGTCCAGGAGAGATTTTATCACTTCGGGAGCCAGAACGCCCTGGACATAACCGGCCTTGGGGAAAAACTGGTCAAACAGCTTCTGGCCGCCGGCCTGGTCCATATACCCACCGATCTTTTTCGACTGACTTTGGCCGATCTCACCGCCCTGCCCCGCTTTGGGGAAAAATCGGCCAAAAATTTCCTGGCCGCCCTGGAAAAAGCCCGGACCGCCCCCCTGTGGCGCTTCATCCACGCCCTGGGCATCCGCCATGTGGGCGAGAGCACCAGCCGGACCCTGGCCAGCCGCTTTTCCAGCCTGGCCGGCCTTGGCCGGGCCCGGGCCGAAGATTTGACCAGCCTCAACGATGTAGGCCCGGAAGTGGCCGCCAGCCTGGAAGAATTTTTCCAGAACCCACGCCATGAACGATTTCTGGCCGACCTGACCGGCACGGAACTGGGCCTGGCTCCCCGGCCGCCGGACCCGGCCGAAAGCCGCGCCGGCCCCTTAAGCGGGAAAAAATTAGTCTTCACCGGCACCCTGACCCGCTTCACCCGGGCCGAAGCCAAGGCCAGGCTGACCGCCCTGGGAGCCGCGGTCTTAAGTTCAATAAGCCGGGAAACCGACTATGTGGTGGCCGGAGAGGCGGCCGGGAGCAAACTGGCCAAGGCCAGGGAATTGGGGGTGAACATTATAAACGAAGAGGAATTAGAAGGTCTGCTCCAAAGCGGGGCTTGACATTATCGGCGGATGGCCTAAAATAAAGTTTTACAGCCGTTTTCAATCTATTAAAGTCCGCCAGACCGGCCGACCCTTAAAGGGCCGCTTCCAGTTTCAGAGGCCAGATGCTTAAGAAAATCGCGACCAGAGACCTGCGCCTGGGCATGTTCGTGGCCGATGTCGGCCGCAGTTGGTTCAACCACCCCTGGAGGACCAAGAGCAAGCTTTTGACCGACCAGGAGGAAATCCAGCAACTGGTTGAATACGACATACACGAAGTCACGGTGGATACGGACAAGTCGCAATTCGACTTCAATGAGCCGGCGGAACCGCCAAAGCCGGCCCCC
>JAITBV010000046.1 GCA_031283395.1 Candidatus Adiutrix sp. | reverse complement strand
TCCAACTGGTAGCCCAGGGCCTCCAGCCGGTCGCGGAAGGCGTGGCGGCCCGAGTGCTTGCCCAGCACCATCACTGCCGGGACGCTGCCCACATCTTCGGCCTTCATTATTTCATAGGTTTCCCGGTTGGCCAGCACCCCGTGCTGGTGGATGCCGGCTTCGTGGGTGAAGGCGTTGGCGCCGACCACGGCCTTGTTGGGCGGCACCGCCACCCCCGACAGGCGCGAGACCAGGCGGCTGACCGGGTAGAGCCGGTTGGTGGCAAGGCCCACGGTCAGGGGCGCGAACAGGTCGGCCCTGGTCTTAAGGGCCATGACCACCTCTTCCAGGGCCGCGTTGCCGCCCAGCTCGCCCAGGCCGTTGATGGTGCCTTCCACCTGGCGCGCCCCCGCCCTCACCGCGGCCAGGGAGTTGGCCACGGCCAGCCCCAGGTCGTTGTGGGCGTGGACCGAGAAAATGACGCCCTCGGGCGCGGCCACCCCGTCGATGATGGCCCGGCAGAAATCGTGGAATTCATCGGGCATGGCATAGCCCACCGTGTCGGGGATATTCAGCACCGTGGCCCCGCACTCCACGGCCAGCTTGAAGACCTTGATGAGAAATTCCAGGTCGGAGCGGCTGGCGTCCTCGGCGGAAAACTCCACTTCGTCCGCCAGGGAGCGGGCCAGGCAGACGCCGGCCCGGACCTCGGCCAGCACCTGTTCCGGGGTCTGGCGCAGCTTGTGGGCCATGTGGATGGGGCTGGTGGCGATGAAGGTGTGGATGCGGGCGCGTTCGGCATCGGCCAGGGCCTGGGCCGCGGCCCGGATATCCCCATCCCTGGTGCGGGCCAGGGCGGCCACCGTCACTCCCGTCACTTCGCGGGCCACGGATTTGACGCAGCCATAGTCGCCGGGGGAGGCGGCGGGGAAACCGGCTTCGATCACGTCCATTTTCATCCTGGCCAACTGCTTGGCGATCTGGAGCTTTTCGGCGGCGTTGAGGTTTACGCCGGCGGCCTGTTCTCCGTCCCGCAGAGTGGTGTCGAAAAAATTGACGCGATGGGGATCAAACATGATTCGTCTTCCTGATATGGTATCATGCCATGCGGCGCATCGTAAAAATATATCGTAAACCAGACGGCGCAAAAGGTCAATTGGAAGGCCAGGCTTAATCCGGTCTTGACCGCGCCGGCCAGGGCGTTATAATCCGAGCATGGACGCTACTGTTCATTTTCAGGCCCCGGCCAAGATCAACCTGGCCCTCAGGGTGCTGGGCCGCCGGCCGGACGGCTGCCACGAGCTGGATTCGGTCATGGCCCGGCTGGCCCTGGCCGACCGCCTGAGTCTCGGCCCGGCCGGGCCGGGCCCGGACCGCCTTTCGGCCCGGACCAGCCTGGCGGAACCGCTCCCGCCGGATTTCGAGGGCCCGGCCAACCTGGTCCTCCGGGCCGTCCGGGCCTTTCGGAACGAGACCGGCTGGCCCGGGGAGGCCGTAAGCGTCACCCTGGAAAAAAACATCCCCTGGGGCGCCGGCCTGGGCGGCGGCTCAGCCGACGGCGCGGCCGTGCTGGCCACCCTGAACCGGGCTGCGCCCAAGCCCCTGCCCGCTCCGCGCCTGGCCGCCCTGGCCCTGGACCTGGGCGCTGATCTGCCCTTCTGCCTGGCCGGGACCGCCCTGGCCAGGGCCGGAGGCACAGGCGAAAAACTTTCGGCCCCGCCGCCGGCCTTTGACTTTTTCAGGGGCCGGAAACTGTGGCTGGTCAAGCCTGGTTTCAGCCTGGCCACGGGCCGGGTCTTCGGAAATTTGGGGTTGACAAATCCTCCGCCAGAGCATAACCTTGAACCCGCACCCCAGCCGGGTGAAAACGATTTACTGGCCCCGGCCCTGCGTCTGGCTCCGGCCCTGGGCGAGGTAGTCCGGGCAATTCGGGAACTCAGGCCCGGGTTCTGGGGCCTTTCGGGCAGTGGGCCCACTTTCTGGATTTACGGCGCCGGAGAGGACCCGGCCCGCCTGGCCCGGGCGCGCCCGGATTGGTGGATCCGCGCCTCTGCCGTGGTCACCTGATGTTCTTTTGGGGCGTAGTCAAGCGGCTAAGACACTGGGTTTTGGTTCCAGCATTCGCAGGTTCGAATCCTGCCGCCCCAGCCAACAGGATTTCGATGGAAGCGACCAGTCCGGCCTTTGGTCCACGGCGATATCAAGCCTGAAATGATATAATGTTCCTTGGCGGCGGGGGTTGTATGCAGAACGACATCATCCTCATCAGCGGCAGTTCCAACCCCGCTCTGGCCCGGGAGATCGCCGACCACCTGGGCCAGCCCCTGAGCCCGACGACCCATCTGCGCCGCTTTTCCGACGGTGAGATATGGGTGGAGCTGGGTGAAAACATGAGGGGGCGCGATATCTACGTCATCCAGTCCACCTCAAGCCCCGTCAACGACCATCTCATGGAGCTTCTGCTCATCATCGATGCCCTGAAGCGGGCTTCGGCCCGTTGCATCAACGCCGTCATACCCTACTACGGCTACGCCCGGCAGGACCGCAAGGCCGCCCCC
>JAITBV010000019.1 GCA_031283395.1 Candidatus Adiutrix sp. | reverse complement strand
TCAACGGCAAGACCCAGCGCCCCTCCACCTGCAACAGCCTGGAAGCGCTTCTGGTCCACGCCGCCGAGGCGGAGGCTTTTCTCCCGGCCTTGGGCCGGCGCCTGACCGGCCTGGGGGTGACTTTAAAGGCCGACCCGGAAGCCTTAAAATTCCTGCCCGGGGCCGAACCGGCGGCCGAGGACGACTGGGGCCGCGAATTTCTGGACCTCATATTGGCCGTGAAAGTCGTGCCCGGCTACGAGGCCGCCCTGGACCACATCGCCCGTTACGGCTCCAACCATACCGAGGTCATAGCCACCCGCGACGAGGATAGGGGCCGGCATTTCCAAAGGTCGGTGAAGGCCAGCTGCGTCATGGTCAACGCCTCCCCCCGGCTCAACGACGGGGGCTGCCTGGGGCTGGGGGCCGAGATAGGCATCAGCACCACCCGCCTCCACGCCTACGGACCCATGGGCCTCCGGGAACTGACCACCACCCGCTTCATCGTCTCCGGCCAGGGGCAGCAGCGAAGCTGACCCGCTTCATTCAATGGCGAAATCCAGTTCCAGGCCATATTTGGCGGCGACGACCCGGAAGAAATTTTTTATATTCCGCGCGGCTTCCCTAAGGGCGCGCCCGCCATACTCTTTCTTGAGGCTTTCCAGTTCCCGGTTTATCTCGGCGTCCACATCGGCCCGGGGATAATAATCGGCGTGGGTCTTTTCGACCTTCAGCGTGTATCTGTTCAGGCCCAGAAGCTCGCCCCCGGACAGGCGCACCCGCAGCACCCGGCGGCCGTCTTCAAAAACGACCCTTATGTTTTCCTCGCCCAGGCGATAGCCGTAATCCAGGGCCGCTTCATCCTTCTGGACGTATATATCGTCCGAGGCGATGAGCCGCGCTTTGAAATCCGTATAAGTGACCCGGAAAATGCAGGCCAAAGAAGCCAGGGCCGCGGTTTCGTTCAGGACCACGGCGCGGATCTCGGTTTCCAGGGTCCTGGCCTGCTCCTCCGGGCCGGGCGCGCAGGAACACAAGAAGAGAAGAGCCAGGGCCAGGCGGAATCCAGTCATGGGCCCCTCACCGGCAGAGCAGCGCGGCCAGGGAATAGAGTGATTTCCGGCCGCGCTCGTTGATTTTTTTAAAAGCCTCCCCCTGGCCCAGTTCCTGGTAAACGAGCGCCCGGCGCAGGTGCTGGTTCTGGTCCAGGGTCCGGCAGGTCCCGGTATAGTCTCCGTTTATCTCCGTGGATCGGCTGTTTATCGCCAATAGCCTCGGGTTCGGCAGGGCCTCCAGGTCGCCGGAGCAGACGCGGCCCATGAAGGTTTCATCCCGCAACAAGTCCAGGACATTGTCATAACCGAAGCCGACATCGAATTTTTTCAGGCAATAGCCCTTGGGGACCGCTTTCAGGGGTTCCGGCCCGACAATGAGGTCGCCGATAATGGTATCTTTAAGCAAATCGCGTTTCAGTGAGCCGTAGGACACATCCAGGACCGGCACCAGATAGGAACCGGTGTAGAGCCGGTCGATCTCCTTCATGGCCACCAGTTCGCTCATCACCAGGCCGCGTTCCGGCCTTGACCATATTTCAGGCCCGGACCCGAAAAGACCGGCTTTCCAGGCGGCCAGGCCGAGGGCCAGGACCAGAACCAAAACAATAAAAATTTTTATTTTAAGCAACATCGGATTTCACCCGGACGGCTGGCTGCGAGGAAGGAGCGGACTTCCCCCTCTTTTTAGGATCAATCATCCTCCAGCACGGCGATAAGGCAGTCAATGACTTCTTTGACGACCACAGCCGAAGCCTTTTCCAAGAAAGCGGCTTTTCTGGCTTCCCAATCCAATGTTTTGACTTGATGGCAATGGATGCTTCCATGCAACCGGGAACCAGTCCCCATAATGGGGACCAGAAACCCGGCTTCACGGGCGATGTTGGCAACACCACTGGAGATGGGACACACCATGGCCAGCTTGAAACGTTTATTGAAGGCCTTGGCTGATACGACCAGGCAGTAGTGGTCACCCTTCAGTTCCCTGCCGCTGGCCGGGTCAAAGGCGAGGTGCAGAATGTCGCCTCTTTCGGGGATCACCTTTCGCCTCCGACCGCCGGCAAGGTATCCCATCCGCTGACCCGGTGCGGGCCTTCCGGAGTGGCCTTAAGCAAAGCCGCCAAACTCTTTCTTTTTACGGCCGGCTTCAAGCGCAGCTCTTCACCTTTTATCGCCACAGATACCAAAGAACCGGCCTTGAGCATATTTTGCTCGACATAGGCTTGGGGGATCGTCAGGATGAGGGAGCCGCCCGAACGGCGCAAGGCTGAGGTGGACATACAAGGCCTCCAAGTTTTACTGTAGTATAATAATATTTCAATGGCGGTATGTCAAGGAGCCGCGCCACCGGCCTCCACGCCCTGAAAAGTTTAGGCCCTGAGAAAAGAAGCAACCGAGAAAACACGCGGAACTTGAGTAGAGATAATGGGGAGGGCCGCCCACTTGGCTTTCCCTCTCTCGATGTTTGACCACTAACGACACTCTGGGCGGGCTACCGGCGAATCAATTGAAGTTAAATTGAACTTCAGGGTCTCTCGGCCTGATTTCCCCGTGGTGGAGCGAGCCTTGAACAGTTTTATGGACTTGGCTAAGCACAAGGTCCGACCGGTCAATGAAGACGGCGAGGAATTATATGC
>JAITBV010000013.1 GCA_031283395.1 Candidatus Adiutrix sp. | reverse complement strand
AGTCCCCATGTCCGGACACAATAAATGGAGCACCATAAAGCACAAGAAAGGCGCGGCCGACGCCAAGCGCGGCAAGCTCTTTTCCCGGCTCATCAAGGAAATAACCGTGGCCGCCCGCGAGGGGGGCGGCGACCCCGACGGCAACCCCCGGCTGCGCACGGCCCTGATGACGGCCAAGGGCGCCAATATGCCCAAGGACAACATAGATCGGGCCATCAAGCGCGGCACCGGGGAAATAGAGGGCGTCAGCTACGAGGAGATCCAATACGAGGGCTACGCTCCGGGCGGGGCGGCCGTGCTGGTCCAGGTGCTGACCGACAACAAGAACCGGGCCGCCTCGGAAGTGCGCCACGTTTTCAGCAAATACGGCGGAAACCTTGGCGAGCCCGGCTCGGTGGCCTGGATGTTCGCCAAGAAAGGCTCCATCGTCTTCGAGGACGGCCGGGTCACCGAGGACAGGGCCATGGAAATAGCCCTGGAGGCCGGGGCCGAGGACATCAGCGCCTCGGGCGATACTGTGGAGATCCACACCGCCCCTGGCGACCTGGAGGCGGTCAAGGCCGCCTTTGAAAAGGCCGGCCTGGAATGCCAGAGCGCCGAACTGGCCTTCGTCCCCTCCACCAGCCTGGAACTGGAAGGTAAGAACCTGTCCGGGGCCATGAGGCTCCTGGACGCCCTGGATGACCTGGACGATGTCCAGAAGGTATGGAGCAACCTCGACTTTTCCGACGAAGCCGCGGCCGGCCTGGAGTGACATGCCCCTCATCCTGGGACTGGACCCCGGCTCCCGCCATACGGGCTACGGCCTTATCCGGACCGGGGAGGGGGCGGCGGCCCTGGTGGCCTCCGGCCGCCTGTCGCCGCCCGCGGCCTGGTCCCTGCCCCGCCGCCTGGCCCATCTCCACCAGGGCCTGACCGAGCTTATGTCCGGTTTCCGCCCCGAGGCGGCGGCTGTGGAAACCGTCTTCACGGGCCGGAACATCCGTTCGGCCGTGATTCTGGCCCAGGCCCGGGGGGTGGTTCTTCTGGCCGCGGCCCAGGGCGGGGCGGAAATCTTTGAATACGCCCCCCGCGAGATCAAGAACGCCGTGACCGGCTATGGCCAGGCCGGGAAAGACCAGGTGGCTTTCATGGTGGCCGGGCTTTTGAACCATCGCGAGCTTCTGCCCCCTGACGCGGCCGATGCTCTGGCCATTGCCCTCTGCCATGCCGGCCGGGCGAATTGGCCTCAGCCCCGCCCCGGCCGGAGAGGCGGCTGGCGCGGCCTGTCGGAGGAAGACCTGGCCGCCCTGAACCAGGCCCGGGGCCGGACATGCTGACCCATCTCCGGGGCCGGCTGGTGAGCAAGAAACCAGGGTCGGCCGTAGTTGAGGCCGGGGGCTTGGGCTATGAGTTGGCTATGTCCCTTAACTCTTACCTGAACCTGCCTGAGCCGCCGGCCGAGGTCTTCCTGTTGACCCGCCTCTTCATCCGGGAAGAGTCCTGGGATCTCTTCGGCTTTGTGAACCCCCTGGAACGCGACGCCTTCGCGGCCCTGACCTCGGTCAGCCGGGTGGGGCCCAAGCTGGCCCTGACCGTCCTATCGGCCCTGTCCCCGGAAGAACTGGCCCGGGCCCTGATGAGCCGCGACCTGATCCGCCTGTCGGCCATCAAGGGCCTCGGGGCCAAGACGGCCGAACGCCTTATGGTGGAATTGAAGGACCAGGCCCCCAAGTTGGCCGCCCTTTGCGGCTTGCCCTCGGCCGGCCCGGCCGAGGACGAGGTCGTCTCGGGCCTTTTGAACCTGGGCTATAACGAGGCCGAGGCCCGGAAGGCGGCCCAGGCCGCCCGCCGGGAGGCCGGGAGCGACGATCTGGCCGAAATTCTGAAACTGGCCCTGAACCACCTGAGGAAGGGTTCCTGATTATGGTTGACGAAGAGGGGCACAACTCCGAGGCCCGGCCTCGGCCGGCCGACTCCGCGCCGTCTGACGGTTCGCCGGATATGGCGTCCTTGGGGCGCGGCCCCCTGGACCCGCGGGCCGGCGACCCGGGCCTGGAAAAGACCTTGAGGCCCAGATCCCTGGCCGAGTTTCAAGGCCAGGCCGAGCTAAAGGACAAGCTGGGGGTCTATCTTGAGGCGGCCAAAAGGCGGGGCGAGGCCCTGGATCACACCCTCTTTCACGGTCACCCCGGCTTGGGCAAGACCACCCTGGCCCATATTCTCAGCCTGGAACTGGGCGTGGGCTTCCACCAGACTTCCGGCCCGGCCGTGGAACGCCCGGGCGACCTGGCCGGGCTCCTCAACGGCCTGAAAGACGGCGATATCCTGTTCATCGACGAGATCCACCGCCTAAGCCCGGTGGTGGAGGAGTTTCTCTACCCGGCCCTGGAGGATTTCAAGATAGATCTGATGATCGGCCAGGGGCCGGGAGCCAAGTCCGTGCGCCTGGCCCTGGCCCGCTTCACCCTGGTGGGGGCCACCACCAGAGCGGGCCTCCTGACCCCGCCCCTCCGGGACCGTTTCGGCATCCAACTGCGCCTGGATTACTACCGGCCGGAGGAACTGGCCCTCATCGTCACCCGGGGCGCGGCCCTTCTGGGGGCCGGGCTGACCCCGGAGGGGGCTCGGGAAATAGCCCGCCGCAGCCGGGGCACGCCCCGCATAGCCGGACGGCTCTTGAAAAGGGTGCGGGACTACGCGGAGGTCCGGGCCGAAGGGGTCATTGACGCCGAGGTGGCCGACACGGCCCTGACCAAAATGCTGGAGGTGGATGCCGAAGGCCTGGACAGCCTCGACCGCCGCATCCTTAACGCGCTCTGCGAAAGGTTCGGGGGCCGTCCGGTCGGCCTCGACAGCTTGGCCGCGGCCGTGGCCGAGGAACCAAGCACGCTTTCGGAAGTTTACGAGCCCTATCTGATCCAGGAGGGCTTTCTCCTCCGCACCCAGCGGGGCCGGGTGGCCGCCCTTAAGGCCTACCACCACCTGGGCCTGGTTCCGCCCAACTCAACCCGGGCCGGGGGCGAAGACCCGCCCGGCGGCTTGTTTACGGGGTAAGCCCCGGGGCGCCGATTAAGACGTCTTAACGCATAAAAACGAAATTATTGATCCACGCCTGTGGCAATCAAAAGGGTGGTAATAATTATGAAATGGTTCGACGATATCAAAATACGATACAAGCTCTTCATCGTATTCGGCGTGCTGATGGGCGTAATGGTTTATTTTGCGCTTTTTACCGTTTCGCATATAAACACCATAAGCAATGATATCAATGAATTGATCAATTCCCACCAAGCTCGGCAGATCCACGTGGCGGACGCGATCGAGGTATCTTTCAGAATACGGGTCATTAACAATTCCCTGGGGCATATGCTGCTGGTTGGGGATGACTACCTGAACACGGTTGCGTCATATCGCGGAAACCATGATGGATACGCCGCTGCCTTCCTGGAAAATCTGCACGGCTACCGCGACAAAATGCTGGAAGATCCGCATCTATACGAATCGGAAAAACGCTATCGCCTGGACATGGTAAACGATATCGAACAAGTCTACGGCGAATATGCGGATATCACCGGCGCGCTTGTTGACGCTGTGGAAAACAATGATAAGGATAAATTGATCCGGATCTACAGAGAAGCCACCCCGAAGGGAATGGAACTCAGCGAAAAATTGCAGGCCCTGCGCGACGAGGTGTTTTCCGCGGCCGGCCAAAAGGCCAAGGAAGCGACGGATGAGGCCAGCGAGACCCTTAAGGCGGTATTTGCCATAGCCGTCGCCTTTATTGTCATATCGGCCCTGACGTTGCTTTTTACGGTCAGAAACATAGACCGGCCCATTACCAGGCTGGAAAAAGCCATCAAGGAGATTACGGGGGGAAACCTGACCCACCCGATCCGGGATGATCGTGGGGATGAGTTGGGGTCGCTG
>JAITBV010000001.1 GCA_031283395.1 Candidatus Adiutrix sp. | reverse complement strand
CCCACCCGGCCCGGGCCGGCCGCCTGGAAGTGAGTTTGGTCTGAACCGGCGTGTTGAAAAGCTAAATAAAGGCCAGCCAGCGGCTGCCGGCGGTTTTTTCCACCGTCAGCGGCAGGCCGAAGGCCAGGCTCAGGAGTTCCGGGGTCATGGTCTCGGCCATTGGCCCGGCCGCCAGAACGGCGCCGTCCTTAAGGATAAGGGCATGGGTCACGAAGGGGCCGATCTCCAGGGTGTTGTGGGTGGTGAGGATGATGGTGGGTCCGCCGGCCGCGGCCAGCTCGTCCAGCCGGGCCAGAAACAGTTCCCGCCCGGCCAGATCCAGGTTGGACATGGGTTCATCCAGAAACAGTATCTCCGGCCCGGCCAGGGCGGCCCGGGCCAGGAGGGCCCTCTGTTTCTCCCCGGAAGACAGGAGGTCGAATCGTCGGCCCAGGACCCTGCCGAGGCCGAATCTCCCGGCCAAGCTTCTGGCCCGGGCCGTCTCTTCGGCCGGCGGTTCCTCATAAAGCCCCAGGGTGGCCCGGGGACCGGAAAGGATGACTTCCTCCACCGTGGCCCCGGCCGGGGTCATCTCCTCCAAGGTTTTGGAGACCCAGCCCAGGCGCCGCCGCAGGTCGCGCAGGTCCACCCGCCCCAGGCGCGCTCCCAGGATGTCCACCTCGCCCTCGGTCGGCCAGATATAGCCGGTCAAAAGGCGCAAGAGCAAGGTCTTGCCAGCGCCGTTGGGCCCCAGGACGGCCCAGTGCTCTCCCCTGGACACCCGCCAGGAGAGTTTTCTGATCAAATAATTTTCGCCCCGCTTGAGGCTGAGCCCGAGGGCTTCAATGACTGCCTCGCGGTCGCCGGGCCGGCTCATAATGGTGACCTCCGCCGAATTGGCGAAGCTATTTTACTATAATTCAAGCCTTGAAGTGTGATATAATCCCGCTTTCCCGGCGCTTTAAGGCCGGGCCTATCATCCGGGCCGATCTAATGACCGAATCCTCCTTCAACATACGCAAAGCGCGCCTTGACGATGTGCCGGCCATTTACGAGCTTTTGAAGCACATGGCCGGGCGGGGGCTTCTCCTGCCACGTTCCCTGGCCAACCTCTACGAAATGGTCCAGACCTTCTGGGTGGGCCAGGCTGAAGACGGCCGGGTGGTCGGGGCGGCCGCCCTCCAGGTGGCCTGGGAAGGTCTGGGAGAAGTGCGCTCTCTGGCCGTGCGCGAGGAGTGCGGCGGCCACGGCCTGGGACGGGCCCTGACCAGGGCCGTGGAAGGGGAGGCCGCGGCCTTGGGCGTGGGCCGGCTTTTTGTCCTGACCTATGTGCCGGAGTTTTTCGCGGGCCTGGATTTTAAGGTCATCCCTTTGGCCGAGCTGCCCCAGAAGATATGGGCCGTCTGCTTTCAGTGCGTCCATTTTCCAGATTGCCGGGAAACGGCCATGATTAAAATGTTGGCCGCCGAACCATCCGAAGCGGGTTCTTTGTGACCGGCGGTCGCGGGCCCCTGGCCGACTGGGCCGCCGGTTTTACGGCCGGAGCCCCCCTGGTGGCCGGGGTGTTGCCCTTTGCCCTGATCTATGGGGCCCTGGCCCGGGAACTGGGGCTCTCTTTGGCCCAGGCCTCGGGCATGAGCCTGGCCGTCTTTGCCGGCGCGGCCCAACTGGTTTTTCTGAACTTATGGGGCCAGGGGGCTTCATTCGCGGCCCTGGTCGTGGCCTGCCTGGTCATCAACCTGCGCCTGGCCATGTACAGCGCCTCCCTGGCCCCCCACCTGGCCCGCTGCGGCCCCCTCCGCCGCCTTTGCGCCGCCTATTTCCTGACCGATGAAAGCTACGGGACCAGCCTGGGCCGCTTCCTTTCCCCCCGGCCCCAGCCGGCCTCGGCCTTTTTTTTCTTCCTGGGCTCGGCCGGCCCCTGCTGGTTGAGCTGGCAGACCGGGGGGGTGGCCGGATATCTGGCCGGGGCTTTTATACCGGAAGCGGTCGGGCGGCTTCTGGGGCTGGCCGTGCCCCTGGTCTTCGTGGCTCTGCTCGCCCCCCTGGTGGCCCGGGGCCCCCGGCTGACCGCGGCCCTGTCGGCCATGGTAACGGCCGTGGCCGGGGCCAGGCTGCCGCTCAACCTGGGGCTGATCCTGGCCATCTTCGCCGGGCTGGCGACCGGCCTGGTCCACCGGAAGATAAGGGGCGGCGCGGCATGACCTATTGGCCGGCGGTCCTGATAGTCGCCCTGGGCAGTTTTATTTATCGGCTTAGTTTTTTGGGCGGCCGGCTCAAGCCGCCCCGCCTTTTGGCCCTGGGCCTGGAGTTCGTGCCCGTTTCGGCCCTAGCCGCCCTGGTGGCCTCGGGCTTTTTTCTGGACGCGGAAAATAATTTCAGCCTGAGCGCCCCGGCCCTCCTGGCCGCCGTGACGGGCGGCCTGGCCGCCTGGCGCTGGCGCCGGGATCTTTTGACCATCGGCCTGGGCCTGGCCGCCTATGCCTTGGCTGACTTTTTTTGTTCCTGATTCTTTCAGGCGGCAAGGAACTCTTTCAGGCGCGCCTTTTCCTTTGAAACCTTTTTCAAGGTAAACGCGGTTCGTATAATAAGAAAAGGCGTCATTACGGCTGCTAAGGCAAACACAAATATAAGCTGAACGAAAGTGGCCATCAACCTGGCGCCTCCGCTACCGCCTGTCCAAGCCAGCATGGAAAGATCACTTTGAATATTGGCAATATCCCGGTCTTTCTTCGACTTGGAATAATGGCCGACTATGATCCACATAAAGCCGCCAAACCCTAAGAAAAAACAAATGTTATAATAAAAATCCAAGTTATAGCCGGTATCGGCGGCCTTTGTAAAAGCGACATATATCCCAAATAGAGTCCAAAAAACGCCCCAAATCAAAAGAAACACACATCTGATTTGAAGGCCCGTAATAGCCCGTATGGCGGTATGGGCATAGGCGCCCGCGCAGGTCAGGCATATCGGGGGAGGGGGCAAAATATCAGCGCATTCCCGGCACAAACCTTTTGAACATTCCCGACATTGGGCCACGGCGTCTCTTTCTGGATGGTTATAGCAATTCATGGCGTTCCTCCTGGATTCCGCTCAAAATGACCTGCACCCTAAAACGAGTTCAGGTGTTGGTTTAGACCCCCCTTAAGGGAGGTTTTTATGAGAAAAAAGCTGGTGGCGACAGAACCTGGAAAAAATAGTTGACCGTATCCCGCGGTTCGTGCTATTAAACAATTTGCCCGTTCGGGCGGCCCGCCTTCAGGCTTTCAGCTTGGCGATGTAGCTCAGTTGGTTAGAGCATGCGGCTCATATCCGCAGTGTCCGGGGTTCAAGTCCCTGCATCGCCACCACCCTTGTCTTTTTTCAGCCTTCACCGACTCTCCCGCACTCGCCTTTAATCACCATAATTAGCTGAAATAAAAACAAAATATAGTTGCCCCGGCTTGCCTATGGTCACCAGGAGGCACCCTGGCTATCCTGGAGTTTTGGTTGCTTTTTGGTTACTCCAAAGATATAATTGACCTTGGAGTAACCAAAAAATAGACTTCTTAACCTCAATGAGGCAGGACCATGCCCAAAATCGTAAAACCCTTGACAGAAACCAAGATTAAACAAACCAAGGCAAATCCCGAAAAAACGGTATGTTTATTTGATGGCAAGGTTAATGGATTGTTTTTATTGATAAAGCCAACAGATTCTCGGCTCTGGAGGTTCAGGTACCCGGCCCCGGATGGTCGGCGGAGGACTATGAGGCTAGGGATTTACTCTGTTGTTGACCTCGAAAAAGCCCGAGAATTGGCTTCTGAGGCTATTGCAAGGTTAGTTGTTGGGATAGACCGCAGGACGATAAAAGAGCCTCCCAGATGGCCGCTGAGACCCATTTCCAGGCCATCGCCGAGGCCATGCTGGATTATCACCGCCAAGACTGGGACCCCGACTACTGGGCCAAGGCCAAATCTAGGCTGGAAACCTATGTTTTCCCCATCCTGGGGCCTCTCCCGGTGGACAAAATCGACCGGGTTGCGGTCAAAACCGTCCTGGATTCGATACATGCTAGGGGCCTGAGCGATACGCTGAAGAAAACCAAAACGCAGATCAGCTATGTTTTTCGATATGCCATAGATCAGGGGATTGAAGG
>JAITBV010000312.1 GCA_031283395.1 Candidatus Adiutrix sp. | reverse complement strand
TCCCGGTAAGTGTTGCCCAGCACTTCCAGTTGATACATATCGTCCATCATGACTTTCAGCCGGACCGGGTCCAGGGAGGGCTGGGCGGCGCTGAGGTCGGCGGAGACGGCTTTGAACAGGGTTCCCACGGCCGCGGGGAAATTTTCGGCCCCGTAGCGTTCCACCAGCTTTTGCATGGCCTGGGTCAGCGATTCGCAATCCAGGATGGTTTCGGCGTAGATGGATCGAAGTTCCGCCGGACCGCCGGCCAGGCCGGAAGCGGATACCCGGGCCAGGTTATAGCCGGCCCTGATTTCCGGGCCGTGGAGTTCTTCCAGTTCCGCCTGAAGTTTTTCCAGTTGGGCGGCCAGTTCCGGGTCGTCCCGGCTTAATTCCTCCCGCGCCCTGGTTAAAGCCGCGTGCCGGTGAAAGGGTTCCCGAAAAACGCGGGCCATGGATCTGCTGATATCTTCCTTCCCGGCCACTTTTTGCTGGCGCAGAAGCCCGATGAACGCCTCCAGGTCTTCTTCGTCCAAATCATCAGCCCCCGAGGATGATTCCGCGCTGCTTTTTCTCTGCAAACCTTTACGGTCCCGGGCCGATTTGCGGTCTTCGATGCTCATCTCCTCATATTCGTTGACCATCCAACTCAGCTCTTCGGCCATGTCCGCCAGGATCGACATGGGATCGTTCTGCCGGGAGACGGCCAGGCCCTTATACTGGCCGCCCGCTTCCCTGGCTGTTCCGGCCTGGCGTCCGCCGGAGGTCGAAACCCGGCTTAAGGCGCCGTCAAGACGAGTTTCCGCGGTCACTGGTTTTCTCCTTCCCGGCCGGTCATATCCCTTAGCCAGCGGATGACTTCGGCCGCCGGTTCAATGAATTCCCCGGGTATATAATTATCCGGCCTGGCCTGTTCAAAGAGGCCCCGGGCCAGGGGCACGTTACGCATTATGGGCACACCGGCCTCTTCCGCCGCCCGCATCATGCGCTGGGCCTGGGTTCCTTCGCCCCGGGCGGTAACGATGGGCAGGGGGGTCTTGCCTTCCTCGTAATAAAGGGCCACGGCGACATGGGTGGGGTTGGTCACCAGGACGGAGGATTTGCGGACTTTCCCCAGGTCGTCGTTCATGGCCATTTCCTGGTGCAGCTGCCGGCGTTGGCCCTTGATCTGAGGGTCGCCTTCCATTTCCTTGTATTCGCGTTTCACCTCGTCCTTGGTCATCATCTGATCCTTGAGGTATATTTTCTTTTGCAGGATATAATCCAAGGCGGCCACGGCCGCGAAGGTTCCGCCGCAATAGAGATACAAGCTGAAAAAGATGTCGCTTAAGAGGGCCAACTGGGGGACCAGGCCGGCGGCGGGGGCTTTGGTCATGGCGTCTATTGATTCCAGGATTATTTTTTGGACCATCCAGGCCAGCAAGACAGTCTTAAGGACCGATTTGCCCAGTTCCAGGAAGTTCTTGCGGGCGAAAACCTTGCTGAACCATTGCTTGGGGTTGATTTTTTCCAGGCCGGGTTTGGCGGCCTTCAGGCTGAACATAAACCCCACTTGTCCCAGGTTGGCCGCCAGGGCCGAGACCACCACCAGGGCCAGGACGGGGACGACCAGGAGCAGAAAAACGTTCCCGGCCCCGGCCAGGGCCTGGGGCAGGGCTTCGCGGAAAGGAAGGCCCAGGAGTGAAAAAGAGAGGGCGAAAAACTCCCGCAAATTTTTTTCCCAAAAATTCCAGGCTACGAACAGAAACCCGAAGACCGTCAATATCCCGGCCGCCGAGGTCACTTCCTGGCTTTTGCAGACCTGCCCCTGTTCCCGGGCGTCGCGCAGTTTTTTGGGGGTCGGTTGTTCTGTCTTTTCGCTCATGGATACACCGGTCAAGTCACGGCCTGGATCAGGCTGAACCAGAAAAAATCCAGATCGGCCAGCCGCCCGGAAAAAGCCGAGAGCAGCCCCGCCGCGTAGGCGATGAGCACGCAAAGGGCGAAGGCGCTTTTGATGGGCATGGCCAGAAAGAACACGTTCAACTGCGGGGCGAAGCGATTGATAAGGCCCATGCCGAAATCGGTCAGGAGACAGGCGATGAGGGCCGGGCCGGCCAGAGTGACCAGGCTGATCATCAAAAAGGCGAACTGGGCGCAGACGGATTCGATGCCCCGGGGTCCGAAATCCGGCCAAAAAGAGAATATGGGCCAGGTGACGTAGCTTTCCAGGAAAAAACCTATCAGGCCCAGGAGAGCCCCCGAGCCGAAAAAGATCATGACCGCGCCTTGGAACAACAGGCTCCCCAAGGGTGAGGTTTCGTTTTCAGAGAGGGGATCCGCCTGGCTGGCCTGGGAAGCGCCGCGCTGGTGGTCTATGAGCAGGCCCACGCCTTCGGCGATCCAGAAAAGGATGTTGAAGGCGTAGGCCAGGAGATAGCCCAGAAAAATTTCCTTGCCCAAAAGACCAAGGAAGGCGAGGTCAAAGACCGGGGGGGGGGCCGCTTCTTCGGCCGCCAGGGGCAGAGCCAGGAGGGCCAGGACGAGCATCAGGCTGTTGCGCATCTGGGCGGGCATGACCGACGAGCCGAAAATTAGGGAATAGGCGAAAAAAGTCCCCATCCTGGCCATGGCCAGTAAGATGAGCAGGCCCGACCCGACCAGGGCCTGGACCAAGGGAGACGATTCAGCCATGGTTTTCCGGCATTTCCATTAGAAGAAGTTAAGGCCTTCTTCCGCCCAGTCCCGGGCGTAAAATCCTATCTTTAGCCGGGCCGTATCTTTATCCAACTTGGCCGTCTCAGTCTTGACCTGGTCTTTGTAATGCTTGA
>JAITBV010000273.1 GCA_031283395.1 Candidatus Adiutrix sp. | reverse complement strand
CGCCGTTGACAGTTACGGCCCGGTGACCGACAACGCCCAGTCCATCTACGAGCTTTCCCTCATCGAGGAGATCCCGGGCATAGCCGAGGAACTGGAAAAGGATTTCGGGGCCAAGCCGGATTTTGAAAAGGCCCACCACTACCTCGAAAGCAACGACGGGGCCGGCAACACCTTCAAGGCCACGGCCAAGCCGGTCCTGATCGGCACGGCCGTGGTGGGGGCCACCATCATGATCTTTTCCCTGATCCTGGTCATCGAAAATGTGCTCCAGGTTCCGCCGGAGACCATCCTGACCTTGCTCAACCCCTACACCATCCTGGGCTTTCTCTGCGGCGGGGCCGTGGTTTACTGGTTCACCGGGGCCTCCACCCAGGCCGTCTCCACCGGCGCCTATCGGGCCGTGGCCTATATCAAGGAACACATCAACCTCGATTCCGACGCGGCCATGAGCGCGGCCGTGGAAAACTCCAAGGAAGTGGTCAAGATCTGCACCGTCTACGCCCAAAAGGGCATGTTCAACATCTTCGTGGCCGTTTTCTCCTTCGCCCTGGCTTTCGCCTTCCTCTCCAGCCCCACGGGCGAAAGCAAGGAGGCGGTCTCCTTTTTCATCTCCTATCTTCTGTCCATCGCCTTTTTCGGCCTTTTCCAGGCCGTCTTCATGGCCAATGCCGGCGGCTGCTGGGACAACGCCAAAAAGGTGGTGGAAGTGGATCTCAAGCAGAAAGGCACCCCCCTCCACGATGCCTCCGTGGTGGGCGACACCGTGGGCGACCCCTTCAAGGATACGTCCTCGGTGGCCTTAAATCCCATCATCAAGTTCACCACCCTGTTCGGCATGCTGGCCATGGAAATAGCCATCACCGAGACCTTCCGGCCCGTGGCCACGGCCTGCGGCCTGTTCTTCCTGGCCGTGGCCCTGGTCTTCGTCTATCGTTCCTTTTACCACATGCGCATTTCCCAGGCCAAACAGTAAGCCCGGCCCGCGCCGCATAAAAAACCCCGCCCGAATTTCGGGCGGGGTTTTTTGCCGATAGATCAAAATCGATCAGAAGTAACCCGCTCCCGGGCCGAAGACCAGGAACAGGGCGATGAGGCCGCTTACGGTCCCGTAGAGCAGAAAGGGCCAGAAGGTTTTTCTCAGGAAGAGCCCTTCCTTGCCCGTCATGCCCACGACCGCGCCCACGGCCACGATGTTATGGATGCAGATCATATTCCCGGCCGCTCCGCCCACGGCCTGGGCGGCCACGATGATCTGGCGTGGCATGTTCATCAGTTCGGCCATATCCCATTGGAACTGGGCGAAAAGAAGGTCGGAAACCGTGTTGGAGCCGGTGATGAAGGCCCCGAGGCCGCCCACAAAGGGGGCCAGGAGGGGCCAGATGCCGCCGGCGACGGCCCCGATGGTCTTGGCCAGGGCCAGGGGCATGGAAGGCATGGCCGTGAAGGTCTGCCCGGCCGCGGCCGCGGCGGCCGCCGCTTCGGGGTTGGCGCCGGAACCGCGGAAAATGGAGACCAGGGCCACGGCGGAGATGAGCGCGATGGTGGGCGCTTTCATCTTGGCTATGGTGGTTTTCCAGGCCGCGGCCGCCTTTTCCCCGCTCATCTTGTGCAGGAGAATGGTCAAAAGGGCCACCAGGGTGAAGGGGACCGTGCCCGGGAGATAGAGATACTGAAGAGAGGCGTTAACGCCCTGGTAGCCGAGGATGCCGTTGAAAGCGAGCATCTGCTTGGTCAGCCAGCCCTGGAGGCCCAGAGAGGGGATACGGGTCAGCACCAGGATGGCGCCGATGATGACATAGGGCAGCCAGGCCATGAACTGGCTCATGTGGGGTTTGAATTCCGTTTTGGTCGAGGTGGCTATGGTCCCCGTCCACTCGGCCTCCCAGCCGCTCTGCGGACCGAAATCCCAGTTGTCCTTGGGCACGCAGACGCCTTTTTTGGTCAGGGAGATGAGAACGCCGAGGCCCACCAGGCCGCCGATCAGCGAGGGGAATTCCGGCCCCATGGCCCAGGCGAAGAACACATAGGGAGTGACGAAGCACAAGCCGGCCATAAGGCAGTATTTCCAGATGGCGAAGCCTTCTTTCCAGGTGCGGTTCTGGCCGTAGAAGCGGGTCAGAAAGCCCATCATGAAAATGGGGAGAATGATGGCCATGGGGCCGTGCATCATGGTGACAAATTCGCCGATGGCTTTGCAGAAGCTGGGGTAATCGGTGAAGCTGCCCCCCACCAGGCCGCTGGCCGCCGCGTTTTCGACGGCTGATTTTAAGGGGGTCAGGCCTATGAGGATCGGAGTGCCCACGGCGCCGAAGGTCACCGGGAAGCTGTTGAACACCAGGCAGACGACGCCGGCGGCCAGGGGCGGGTAGCCCAGGGACAGCAATAGGGGGGCCGCCAGGGCCCCGGGCGTGCCGAAACCGGCCGCGCCTTCGATGAAGGCCGCGAACATATAGCCGATGATAATGGCCTGCACGCGTTTATCGCGGCTGATGTTCTGCATCCCGAACTGGATGGTTTCCATGCCGCCGCTTTGCTGCATGGTGAAAAGGATCAAAAGGGCCCCGAAAACGATGATCAGGACGCCGACAGCCGTTACCACCCCTTGCAGGGAGAGGGCGATCACGTATTTGGGAGTCAGGCCCCAAACGGCTATCGCGCTCACGGCGCAGATCAGCCAGGCCAGGGGCATGGCCCGCGTGGCTGGCCAGCGCAGTCCGGCCATGAGCACTAGGGCTGCGGCAATGGGCAATCCGGCCACTATGGCCAGCAATTCTAAAGACATACGAACTCCTTCCGTTGGCTGGGTTGTGGTCTTGAAAAAAACACTGGTCAGACTTTAAGGTTTTCCGCCAGAAGTTCAGCAATATGGGTGACCGAAAGATCCAGGCCTTTCCTGGCCGCGCCGCCGCGAAGCTGCATAACGCAGCCCGGGCAGTCCACCACCAGGCGCAAGGCCCCGGCCGAGGCGAATCGTTCCAGTTTCATATCGAGCAGTTGGGCCGAGATCTCCGGGAATTTCACGGAATAACTGCCGCCGAAACCGCAGCACAGTTCCTCTTCCGCCGCCTGGACATATTCCGCGCTGGCGCCGATGAGGGCGCGGGGCGCCTCCCTGACCCCGAGGCCGCGGCACAAATGGCAGGAGGCGTGGTAACAGACCTTTTGGCCTTTGTTGGTGAAGTGTCCGGCGCCGAGGCCGAGCGTGTCGCGGACAAAGGTGCTGAAGTCCGTGACCTTTTCGGAAAAAGACCGCGGGGGGGGGCCGCCCTCCGCTCCCGGGATCTCCTGGTAGGCGTGTTTGATATGGGAAGCGCAGGAAGCGCAAAGGGTGATGACCGCGTCAAAGCCGGAGCCGTCAAAGGCCCTGGCGTTCCGGCGGGCCAGATCCGCCGATACCGCGTGCTGGCCCATGGCTTCCAGCGGCAGGCCGCAGCAGCTCTGCTCCGGGGGAAAGTCCACGGCCACGTTGTGGGCGGCCAGGAGCTTTACCGCGGCCTCCAACTGCTCGGGATAGATGAAATCCTGCGCGCAGCCCGCGAACAGCCCCACGCGCCGCTTCGGATCGGGCAGGCTGGGGCGTATTTTTTCCCACCGTTCGCGGAAGGAGGAGGGGGCCAGGGCGGGCAGGGCCTTGAAGCCGTGGTCGCCGGCAAACATTTGCGGGAGATGCCTTAAAAAAGGCGTGCCGCCGGTCAGGGGGCGCTGGGCGAATTTGGCGAACTTCAGCAAGGTATGGAAAAGGGCGCGGTTCTTCATCACCGAGGAAATAAGGCTTTCGCCCATCGGCGCGCCGTCCTCGTCATTGAGGCGGGCGCGGAGCGCGCGGATCAGGCGCGGCAGTTCAATGCCGCCCGCGCAGATGTCGGAGCAGGCCTCGCAGCCCACGCAGTTCTGGGCCAGCACCCGGGCCTTGTCCCGCCCGAAGAAAAAATAGCTCAAAATGATGCCGATGGCCCCGATGTAGATATAGCCCATCTTATGGCCGCCCACCAGGCGGTAGACCGGGCAGACGTTGGCGCAGGCGCCGCAGCGCACGCAGCGCAGGACCTGGGAAAACAGAGGTTCCTTGGCCAGTTCGGACCGCCCGTTGTCCAAAAAGACGAAATGCACCTGCCTGCCTTCGGCGCCGGTGGTCGCGGTGGCGCCGCCTATCCAGGCGACGTAGGAGGTCAGGCGCTGCGAGGTGGCGTTGCGCGGCAGGGCCAAAAGGGCGGTCAGGGCCTCTTCCAGGGTGGGGGTGAGCTTGTCGATGCCGATGAGCGCCACGTGCACCCGGGGCAGGGTGTTCACCAGGCGGCCGTTGCCCTCGTTGGTGACGATGGCGATGGTGCCGGTTTCGGC
>JAITBV010000232.1 GCA_031283395.1 Candidatus Adiutrix sp. | reverse complement strand
AAGGGCGGGGACAAGCTCTATGTGCCGGTGGAACTCTTCAAGTCGGTCGGCAAATACGTGGGGGCCGAAACCCGCCCGCCCCTTCTGGACCGCCTGGGCGGCCTGACCTGGGGCCGACTGAAGACCAAGGTCAAGGAAAACATCCGCCGGATGGCCGAGGAACTGCTCCGGCTCTACGCCGCCCGCCAGATAAGCTCCGGCCACGCCTACGAATCCCGGGACAGCTTCTTTACGGAATTCGAAGCCGCCTTTGAGTATGACGAGACCCCGGACCAAAGGCAGGCCATAGACGAGGTCCTGGCGGATCTGGCCGCGCCCAAACCCATGGACCGGCTCATCTGCGGCGATGTGGGCTACGGCAAGACCGAGGTGGCCTTAAGGGCCGTCTTCAAAGTCATTTCCGAAAAGAAGCAGGCGGCCGTCCTGGTGCCCACCACCATCCTGGCCGAACAGCACGAGCGCACCTTCACGGCCCGCCTTTCGCCCTGGGGGGTCAGGACCGCGGCCCTGTCGCGCTTCAAGAAGCCGGCGGAAATCAGGAGCCTTCTTAAGGAGACGGCCGAAGGCCGGGTGGACGTCATCATCGGCACTCACCGCCTCCTTTCGAAAGACGTGAAATTCCGGGACCTGGGGCTGGTGGTCATAGACGAGGAACACCGCTTCGGCGTGGCCGACAAGGAGAAGCTGAAAAAGCTCCGCACCCGGGTGGACGTCATGGCCATGAGCGCCACCCCCATTCCCCGCAGCCTGTCGATGTCCCTGGCCGGCATCCGCGATTTGAGCACCATCGCCACCCCTCCCCAGGACCGGCAGGCCGTCAAGACCATCCTCCTTAAATACGAGGATGAAACCGTCTGCGAGGCCATCGACCGGGAACTGGCCAGGGGCGGCCAGGTCTTCCTGGTCCACAACCGGGTGCGGGACATACAGCTCTGGGCCGACCGCCTCCGGCGGCTCATGCCCCTGGTGCGCTTCGGCATAGGCCATGGGCAGATGAAGGAATCAGAATTGGAAGATGTCCTGACCAGGTTCCTGAATCGGGAACTGGATGTCTGGATCACCACGGCCATAGTGGAGTCCGGCCTGGATTTCCCGGCCGCCGGCACCATCATAATAGATCAGGCCGACCGCTTCGGCCTGGCCCAGCTCTACCAACTGCGCGGCCGGGTCGGCCGGGGCAACCAGGAGGCCTTCGCCTATCTCCTGGTGAACGATCCGGATACTTTGACCGCCGATGCCAAAAAACGCCTCAAAGCCCTGTTGGACCATAGCGACCTGGGCAGCGGCTACCAGATAGCCAGGCACGACCTGGAGATCCGCGGCAGCGGCAACATCCTGGGCGCGGCCCAGTCAGGCCAGGCCCAATTGGTGGGCTATGAAATGTATGCCCAACTGATGGAGGAGACCATACGGGAACTGAAAGGCCAGCCGGTCGAGGAGACCCCGGAGCCGGAAGCGGCCCTGGGCCTGCCGGCCTATCTCCCGGCCGATTATGTGCCCGACACCCCCGCCCGCCTGGTTCTCTACCGCCGGCTGTCCGAAGCCGGGACCTTTGAGGAGATCGAAGCCCTCAAGGCCGAAATGCGCGACCGTTTCGGCCCGCCGCCGGAAGAGACCGAAAACCTGGCGGCCCTGATGGAAACGAAGATCCTGCTCCGGCGGGCCGGAGCGGCCCGCCTGGAGACCGGTCCCGGGGGCCTGACCCTGACTTTCGGGCCCGGCGGGCCGGCCTCCTACGACCAGGTCCTGGCTTTGGTAACGGATAAGAAACGCCGGGTCCGCCTGTCGCCCTCCGGCAAACTATTCGTCGGCGACCTAACCCTGAAAAGCCGCGCCGACCTGGACCCGATCCGCTCCTTTCTGACCTCCCTGGCCCCGACCGAGGCGGAAGGGACCAGCCCCCGAGAGGTGAAACCATGAGACGAACCTTGCCGCCCGGACGCTGGCTTACGGCCATAGGCTGCCTGGCCTTTCTGGCGGCCGGGGCCTGCCGGGAAGTCCAGGACGCCTGGGTCTGGCCGCCGGACACGGCCGCCCTGGTCGAAGGCCAACCCATAACCATGACCGAACTCAACCAGGTGCTGGGCTGGGGACTTTACGGCCAGTTGACCCCGGAAGAGAACGCTCCCGCCACTGAGGCCGTCCCTCTCCTGGTGCTGGAAAAATTGATCGAGGAGCGCCTGGTGCTGGCCGAAGCCCCCCGGCGCAAAATATCCCTTGAAGCGCTGGAAAAGGGAATCAGCCGGCCGCCTGAAGAAGGCGCCGATTCAGACCTGCCCCCGGCCCAGGCTGAAAGCCTGCGCCGGAACTTGCTCCGGCAGGCTGTTCTGCATAAAATAACCGGCAGGATCATGGCCGAGGAAAGACAGTTGTCAGCCGCGGACTGGCGGACCTTCTGGCGGGCCTGGCCCAAAAAAAAGCCCATCCGTTACCGGGTGCGGGCCCTCTTTCTGCCGCCCTCCCCGGAAGCGCCGGCTCTGCCGGGACGCGGCCAGGGGGGCTTGGACCAACTGACCCAAAGATTCAAACTAGAAGGCTTCCCGGTAGTCCTCTCGGCGGCTGTCTGGCTGCGGAGCGACCGCCTGGACGAAACCCTCACCGCGACTCTGGAAACAGCCTGGGCCGACAAAAAACTCAGCCCACCCGTCCGCCAGGAAGGAAGCTGGGCCGTTTACGAGGTGCTGGACCTGGACCGGGAAACAGCGGCCGTGGCCGAACTCAAGGCCGCGCGAGCCGCCTATGAATTCAAGGCCGGCGAAGAAGCTTTCCGCGGCTGGCTTTCGACCCGCCGGGCCACGGCCGACATAAGGATCAACCCCAGCCTGACCAAACCCCTGGAGTAATTTTCATGCGAACCCTTTTGCTGGCGATTCTTCTGGCGGCCCTGGCCGCCCCGGCCCGGGCGGCCGATTTTGACGGCATCGCGGCCGTGGTCAACGGCGAGGTGATCACCAGAAAACAGGTGGAGAACCAAGCCAATGCCCTGGCGCGCGGCGGCCGGCTGCCGGCCGGGCTCAACCGCGCCGACTTGAAAGAGAAGGTTCTGGAAGACCTCATCGACCAGGAACTCATAAACCAGGCGGCCAGGGCCAAGGGCGTCTTCGTCACCGAAGGCGATGTCAGCCAGGCCCTGGAGAGGATCAAGCAGCAGAACAATCTTTCCGAATCCCAGTTCCGGGCCTCGGTGGCCCAGAGCGGGGTCAGCCTGGAGGCTTTCCGCGAAGGCGTGCGCCTGGAACTCATGCGCGGCCAGATCCTGGGCTCCAACAAGGTCATGAGCCGCATCGTGATCACGGAAAAAGAAGTTGAGGCCTATTTAAAGGGCGCGGGCCCCCGCCTGGAGTCCAGCGGCGGCCGGGGCCTGCGCCTGATCGTTCTGCCCCTGGATCCCAAAAAACCGGAAGCCGCCCTGGCCGAGGCCCAACGCATCAAGCGGGAAATCGAAGGCGGCCTGAACTTCGCCCAGGCCGCCGGCAAGTATTCCCGGGGACCGGGCCATGACCAGGGTGGAGATCCCGGCGACGCGGTAACCCTGGACCAACTGCCTCCGCCGCTCCAGGATATCCTGGCCAAGCTTCCCCCGGGCCAGCCCACCGAACCCATCAACGCCGGCCAGGCCATTGTGCTCATGACTCTGGCCGGAGAAGAACCCCAGACCCCCGGATCGGACGGCCGATTCAGCCTCGAGGCCCGGGAAAACGCCCGCCGCCTCCTGGAACGCCAGAAAATGCAACAGAATTTCATCAAATGGGTGGAAGACTTAAGGCGTGGCGCGGTCATCAAAAAGCCGGGGCTTTGAAACCAAGCCGCCTTCAAAGGCGCCCTTTTGAAAGCAACTCGCCTGAGGCTAAAGTATTAAAGCCCCAAAAAGAAACCGAGACTTAGGCGGAGTCTCGGTTTCAACAACAACAAGGAGAATTTCGGAGTTTCAGCTATGGCCTTGGGCGTGACCATCGCCGTTCTATAGTGCAAGTGGCGGGCCAAAAGCCATCTCAGATATTTAATTGTTAGATTATAGAATTATTTCAATATATTATTTTTTTCAGTGCGGTCCGGCCCGGCCGGGCAGAGTTCAAAAAAAAGGCCCCGGAAGGCGGTTTGGTTCAATTATTAGAACTTTGTGTTCAAAAACTTGAATATAATTGGCCAAATTTTTGAACCCGCACCGGAAGGCAAAAAATTATTTATGCCCCGATTATTTTAACGAGTACCCGCTTGCGCCGCCTTCCATCAAATTCCCCGTAAAAGATCTGTTCCCAGGGGCCGAGGTCCAGGTGGCCCTCGGTCACGGCCACCACCACCTCCCGGCCCATGACCTGGCGTTTGAGGTGGGCGTCGGCGTTGTCTTCGTAGCCGTTATGGGCGTATTGATCATAAGGTTTTTCCGGGGCCAGGCCTTCCAGCCAGCGCTCGAAGTCGCGGTGAAGGCCCGACTCGTCGTCGTTGATGAAGACCGAGGCGGTGATGTGCATGGCGTTGACCAGGACCAGGCCTTCGCGGATGCCCGAAGCCGCCAGTTCCGCGTTCACACTGGGGGTTATATTGATGAAGGCGCGGCGGGTATCGGTTTGAAACCACAATTCCTGGCGATGGCTTTTCATGCTGTCCCTCTCCCGGAAACCCGGCCTTGTTTTATGCCGGAAGCGGCCTTATAATAAAATTCTATAAAGTCCGGCCGTCACCAGGGTAGCCAGACTCAAATTTTTCGCGGGGCCAACGCCCATGAAACTGTTTGACCTGAGCCTTAAGGAACGCCTCTCTCTGCGCCGGCTGTTTATCTGGCATTTGGGCTACTTGTCCCTTATTCTCATTTTTTTCAGTATAATTTATTATTTCGGGTATTTCAAGTCCTCGGACTGGCTGCACGAAAGCGCCATTTTCACCTACTGGTCACCGGCGGCCACCCTGGTTTTCGTCCTGGTCTCACCCTGGCGCCCCAGTTGGCGGCAGGCCCTGGCCGGGACCTTTGAACGGCTGGAGGGTGAAAGGATATTCTGCCTCATGGCCGTCCTGATTTTTTTCTTCGGCTTTTATCTTTACAGCCTTCTTTTATGGGGGCTGGGGGCCCTCCTGCCCTCTCTCTTTCATATGTAGCCGAATCAAAAGTCCCATGCGGAATATTCTCATAATCATGCTGCTGGGCGCCCTGGGCGCGGCCGCGCCGATCCTGGAGGCGGCCCCGGCCAGGCGGAATGCCCGCTCCGCGACGGCCCCCCCGCCCCAGGTCTTCCGGGCCATTTATCCCCGAGCCCCTTTAAGCCTGGACCCCCACGCCGACCCCGACCCGGCCGCCTGGCCGGTCATCATGGCCGCCTACGACCGGCTCATGACCCTGGCCCCAGGCACGACCGAACCCCGGCCGGCCCTGGTCAAGGCCTGGACCGTTTCAGACAACGGCCTCATCTACACTTTCGTCCTGCAGGAAGGCCGCACCTTTGCCGACGGCTCCCAGGTCAACGCCGAAGCGGCCCTCTATTCCTTTGACCGGCTCATGTCCACCGACACCGGCCGCCGCTTCTTCCCTTGTCTTTCCAATTTCGAGCGGGTCGGGGAACTGACCTTCCGGCTCATCCTGAACCGCCCCTGGCCCCCCTTCCTGGCCTCCCTGGCCTTGCCCCAGGCCTCCCTGGTCAGCCCCGGGCTGCGCAACCAGCCCCCGGACTTCCTCTTCGCCCGCACCTTAGGCAGCGGCCGCTATCAAGTTTACGGCTGGAAGGACAGCACCCTGGGGCTCCAGGCCCGGCCGGACCTGGCCGCCAAACCCCTGGTGGGCCTGGCCCTCTTTCACTACGAGCCCGACCCCCGGGAGCGCTACCGGAAAATGATCACCCACCGCGCCCACCTGACCGTGGCGCCGGACGGCGGCGAAGCCTCCTGGCCCGCTCCCTTTCTGGCCCGCCTGGCGCCAACTTTCAGCGTGCGCTTCCTGGCCCTGAACACCCGCCGTCCCTATATCCGCTTGTCCCAGGTCCGCCGGGCCCTCAGCGCCATAATCCAGACCGCCTTCGAGGGCCGGCCGGGGCAGCTCGGCGGCCCCTTCCCCAACGGTCTTTTCTACAACAGTCCCGGCCGGGCCGAGGCCCCCGGGGTCGATCAGGCCGACCCCCTGCGGCAAGGGGCCCTGGTGCTGAATCAAGTCGGCCCCCCGGTCCTGCCCCTGGTCCTGATCTACCAGGATCAGGCTCCGGACCTGGCTGAAGACGCCAGGACCATCCAGAGGGTCCTGGCCGCCCACGGCCTGGCCGTAGACCTTCAACCCCTGGCGGAGGCCCAGTGGCGCCGGGCCCGGGACAACGGGCAATATGATCTGCTCCTGGACACCCGGACCCCGGAGATCCCCACCGCGGACCTCTGGCTGGGCCGATTTTTGTCCTCGATATCCAGCCCGGAAGGCAACCCCGCCTTTTTCGAACACCAGGGGGCCGACCGCCTGCTGGACGAACTGGCCCAGACCGTGACGGCCAATCCCGATGACAGCCGGACCCTGGCCCAAAGGCGGCTGGCTGACCGGCGGGCCCAAATTCTGGCCGACCTGTCCCGCCTGGCCGCCTCGGAAGCCCCCTATGTCTTTCTGTATCAACTGGAGCAAATGCTGGTGCTGGATGAACGCCTGGATCAGCCGGTCCGGAGCCAGGAAGGCAACCTGACCACCCACCCCCTCTGGCCCGATGTCTGGCCTCTGGGCCTGACCAACCTCCGCCCCTTGACCGCCCGGCGTTCCGGGGTCAACCCCACCGGCCGTCTGGATATTTCGGGCGACCCTGGGGCCGGGGCCCAGCCTGAAAGCGCCAGCCGGCCCCAGGCCGGCCCGGAGGACAGGGAGCCAGAGCCGGAAACCCCGGCGGCCGGACCGGAAGACCCGGACGATTTTCCGGATGACTTTGATGACTTCTTAGGGGAGGAATGGCCTTGACGCGGAAAAGCCTCAATCTGGGGCCGACGGCCCTTTTCCTGGCTCTCTGGTGGGCCTTTGGCGCGGCCCAGTCAACCCCTTTGCGCGCGGCCCAGGCCGACCCGGCCTGGACCGAACTTATGGCCGGCCTGGCCCTGGAATACCGCACCCCGCCTGACGCGGCCGGGGCCCGGGAGCATTATCTGGCCGCGGCCCGAGCCGGCTCCCGCGAGGCTCTCCTGGGCCTGGCCCGTCTACATGGCCCGGAAAGCCCTTTGTGGCAGGGACCGGATATCTGGCGCGACCACCTCCTGGCCGCAGCCCGGGCCGGTTGGGCCGAAGCCGCTTTCACCCTGGCCGAGGCTTTGGAGAAAAAGACCGTCTCTGGCCTGGAGCCGGTTCCCTTTTATCTAAAAGCCGCGGCCGCCGGCCACCCGGCGGCCGCCCACCGCCTGGCCGCTTTCTATGACGAAGGCGCAGGCGGCCGCCCCCGCGACCCGGGCCAGGCCCTCCTCTGGCTGACCGTGGCCGCGTCCCGGGAGGACCGGAACGCGGCCCTGGAACTGGGGCTCCATTACTATCAAAATAACCCGGAAACAGCGATGGGCTGGCTGGAAAAATCCGGCACGCCAGAGGCCCGGTATTGGCTGGGGGAAATCCACCTGCGGAACCGGCGGGCTCCAGAAGCCTGGGCGGCTTTCACCAAGGCCGCCGAGGCCGGCCGGCCCGAAGCCCACCTGGCCCTGGGTCTTTTGAGCCTGGACAACGACTTCGGCCGCCGCCCGGACCCCCGGGCCGCCCTTAGGCATTTTAAAATGGCCGCCGACCTGCCTGAAGGCGCCTACCGTCTGGGCCATATGTTCCTGGCCGGCCAAGCCACGCCCAAGGATCCCATCACCGGGGCCTTCTGGCTCAACCGGGCCGCGGAGAAGGGACATGACCAGGCCCGGACGGAATACGACAAGCTGCGGCTCACTCTCAGCCCCGGCCAGCAAAAACGCCTGGAACGCATGATCGAGGAAGGCCTGGCCCCGACCACCAGAACCCTCTCGGATCCCAACTAGAAATTTTGTTTTTAATTTCGAACCGGGCCGGCCGGCCCGGTTCCGGGAGAGGACGGCTCAATCCGTCCCGTATTCCTCATCAATCAAAGAAATGACCCGACCCAGGGCTTGGGTGATCACATTCCAATCCACGTACATGATCACTTCTTTCCCCACCCTTTCGCCCTTGAGGATGCCGGCTTCCTGCAGCACACTGATGTGGTGGACCACCGCGGTGCGGGACAGATTGAACTGTTCGGCCACATTTTTGATGTTGATCTGTTCTCCGGGTTCAAAAAGCAATAAAATCCGCTGCCTGGTAACTGAGCCCAAGGCTTCCAGAATTGGAGCGGCCGCGCCCCATTTGCTGATTATGTCCGGGGCGATTTCCCTTCTCATAGAGTCAAGTCTCCCTACTAAAGGTTCAGGACATGGAACGAGGAGACCCGGCGCCAGCCGGAAAATTACGCAATGCTTATGAGGGCCGGCCCCAAAATAATCCAGCCCGGGACCGCCTTTAATTTGGTGTTCAATTGTCAGCTTTTAATCGCTAACAATTTAATTAAATGGGTTAGTTTATATCACAACACTGGGGCTGGAGCAAGAAAAAATTTCATCGGCTTGCCAAGCGGACCGCCATAATATATTATTGAGCGGGTAGGGGGCGAACCATGAGCATTTGGACCAAAGACCAGATCGAACATATGAAGGAAGCCCTGCAACTGGCCCGGCGGGGCTGGGGACTGGTTTCGCCCAATCCCCTGGTGGGGGCGGTGGTGGTCAAGGGCCGGCGGGTGGTGGGCCGCGGCTGGCACACCGGACCGGGGCAGCCACATGCCGAGGCCGCGGCCCTCCTGGAGGCCGGCCGCAAGGCCAAAGGAGCCGACCTTTATGTAAACCTGGAGCCCTGCCATCACTATGGCCGAACCGGGCCCTGCACCGAAGCCATCCTCCAGGCCGGCCTGGCCCGGGTCTTCTTCGGCCTGCCGGACCCCAACGCCGTGGCCTCCGGCGGGGCCAAGGCCCTGGCCGCGGCCGGGGTGGAGGTCCAAGGGGGCCTCTTGACCGAAGAATGTTTTGAAGTCAACCTTTTCTTTTTCAAATGGATCATCACCGGCCGGCCCTTCGTCATCCTCAAGACGGCCGCCTCCCTGGACGGCAAAACGGCCACGGCTTCCGGGGAATCCCGCTGGATAAGCTCCAAGGCGGCCCGCAATTTCGGCCACCATATCCGGGCCGGAGTGGACGCCATCATCATCGGCCGCCATACGGCCGAAAAGGACAACCCCGAACTCTCGCCCCGCCCCTGGGGCCGGCGCAAGATGCACCGGCAGCCCTGGCGGGTGGTGCTGGACCCCACTTTAAGGCTTTCACCAGAACTCAAGCTGTTCGACCCCACCCTGGGCGGCCCCACGGTGGTCTTCTGCAAGGCCAACGCCTCCCCGGCCAAGATCGAAAAACTGACCAGACGGGGCCACCAGGTCATTGTCGGCCCCTCCTTCGGCTCCCGGCTTCTGTCCATCCGGGGAGTGCTGGAAGAACTGGGGCGGCGCGGCTTGCAGAGCGTCCTGATAGAACCCGGGGCCACCCTGGCCTCCTCGGCCCTCATTGATGAACCGGTGGTGGACCTGGCCCATTTATTCCTGGCTCCGGAATTCCTGGGCGGGGTCAAGGCCCCCGGCGTCATAGGGGGCGCCGGCCTGGGACAGCTCAGCCTGGCCCGGCCGGCTGAAATATTGAAGCTGGGCCGCAAAGGCCCGGATATCCATATCACCATCCGGCCCCAGGGCGGCTTCGGCGCTCCTGAAGACCGCGAGGCTGTTTTCAGGACCGCGGGCCTGACGCCGCCCCTGACCGGGGAAACTTGATGTTCACCGGCCTGACCCAGGGGTTGGGCCGCCTTGACCGGCGCGCGGCCCGGGGCGGCGAAGTCGAGCTGGGGGTGACCGCCGAATTCGACTGGACCCCGCCCCTGGTCCTGGGGGAGAGCGTGGCCGTTTCCGGGGTCTGCCTGACCGTGGCCGGCCTTTACGGACCCCGAGGCTTCACCGCCCACGCCTCGGCCGAGACTTTGAACCGGTCCACCCTCGGGCGGGCGGACCGGATCAACCTGGAACGGGCCCTGGCCCTGGGTGACCGCCTGGGCGGCCATCTGGTGAGCGGTCATGTGGACGGCCTGGGCGCCCTGGCTTCAAAAACTTCGGCCGGGGCCAGCCAGATCCTTAAATTCAGCCTGCCCGCGCCCCTTCGGCCCTTTGTGGTGGCCAAAGGTTCCATCGCCGTGGACGGAGTCAGCCTGACCGTCAATGAAATTCTGGCCGAGGCCTTCACCGTAAACCTCATACCCCACACCCTGGATCAAACCACCCTGGGCGGGCTCCGGCCGGGGGACGCGGTCAACCTGGAAACCGACCTTTTGGGCAAATATGTCCACCGCCTCCTGACTTTTCAGAACCAGGGCACCCGGGGCGGCCTGTCCCTGGAAGCCCTGGCCCGGGGCGGCTTCATTTGATTTCCATATGGGACCGGGATTAGCGGCGACGCTCTGGGATCTCGACGGTACCCTCCTGTACACCCTGGAGGACCTGGGCGACAGCCTTAACCAGGCCCTGGCCGAAGAGGGCCTGCCCGGCCACAGCTATGACGACTACCGGCTCATGGTCGGCAACGGTCAAAGGCTTCTGGTCACCCGGGCCCTGCCCGAAGACAGGCGCGACCCGGAAAAGGTGGGGCGCGTCTATAATGGATTCACCATCCGCTACCGGGCCAACCAATGCCGGAAGTCCCGCCCCTATCCCGGAGTGCCGGAACTCCTGGCGGAACTCAAGGCCCGGGGCTTTAAGCTGGCCGTGCTGTCCAACAAAAACCAGGACAACACGACCGCGGTGGTGAACCACTATTTCCCCGGCCTCTTCGAGGTGGCCTGGGGCCTGAGCCCCCAGCGGCCGGCCAAGCCCGACCCCACCGCGGCCCTGGCCCTGGCCGAAACCCTGGGCCTCTCCCCTGACCGCTTCATATACCTTGGCGACAGCGCTGTGGACATGAAGACGGCCCAGCGGGCCGGGATGTGGCCGGTGGGGGTGACCTGGGGCTACCGGGGACGGGCGGAACTGGCCGCGGCCGGCGCGGCCCTCCTGGTGGATTCCCCGGCCGAACTCCAGGGCTTCGTCCTGGACCTATATCCGGCGGGTGTTAAACCGCACGGGCTTAATAGTCCGAACGGACAGGTTGATTCATAAATTAAAACGCCAATGGCGCACCCGGAGCCGGGAACCAGAGTTGAACATGATGGACGACGACCAGAACGCGGGCCGCCGGAATCAGGGCCAAAAAGAAAATAAGGACCGTGATTCAAACGAACCCTCGGAAAACCGCGGGATTCCCGAAAATCCAGGACCGCCGGACTGGGCCTTGGCCCGCCCGGGACTCGCCGAACGCCTGAGGCGGACCGGCCGACTGCGCCTGGCCCTGACCGGCGGGGCAGCCTCGGGCAAATCCCGGGTGGCCGGCCTCATGGAGACCCTGGGGGCCAGGCAGGTGGATCTTGATGACCTCTCCAGAGAGGCCACCGCCCCGGGCCAGGCGGGCTTCAAGGCTGTTCTGGAACTTTTGGGACCGGCTTTCCTCGGCCCGGACGGCACCCTGGACCGGGCGGGGATCGGGCGGGCCGTCTTTGCCGACCCCGAGGCGCGCCGCGGCCTGGAAGCCGCCCTCCACCCTCTCATCTGGGATCTATTGGACCGGAAAATGGCGGACCTGGACGATGAGCCGGCCGTGGTCGTCAGCGTGCCCCTCTTGTTTGAAACAGGGCTGAACAGCCTTTTCCGGCCCATAATCCTGGTCTTCGCCAGCCCGGCCACCCAAACAGCCCGTCTCCTGGCCCGCCGATCGCATATGAACCGGCAGGAGGCCAAACGCCTCCTGGAAGCCCAGTGGCCGGCGGCCCCCAAAATAAAAGGCGCCGATTTCATTATCAATAACGATGGTGAATGGGCCGAGACGGAAGCCCAGGTCCGGACTCTCTGGCCCCGCCTCTTGGCAGGCGCTTTAAAATCTGCTATCCTACATTCCTAAATATATCTTGTGGGCGGATTTTAGTCCGCCCTCCATATCTGGTGAACCCCATGGCTCCCCCTCCCATCGCCGCCCTGGACCTGGGCTCCAACACCTTCCGGCTCATGCTGGCGGGAAAGGCGGAGGAAAAAAGGCCGCACCCCTGGGACGATAAGCGGGTTTTTCAGGAACTCCCCCGCCTGGCCGAAGGCTTGGCCCCCGGCGGCCCGTTGGCCCCTTCGGCCCTGAACCGGGCCTGGGAGGCCCTGGACAGTTTCGCGGCCGAAATCCGCGCCTCCAAGGCGGGTCGGGTGCTGGCCGGGGCCACCATGGCCGCCCGCCTGGCCGCCGACGGGCCGGCGTTTCTGGCCGAAACGGCCCGGCGTTACGGCGGGGAAACCCGGCTCCTGACCGGTGAGGAGGAAGCCCGACTGACCGCGGCCGGGGTGCTGACCGGCCTGGCTCCAAGCCCCCCGGAGGCCCTGATTTTTGATATCGGAGGACGGTCGACTGAATTCATAACCGTCACCGGCGGAACCCCCGGCCGTAGCCTGAGCCTGGACCTGGGAGTGGTGGGCCTGACCGAAGCCTATCTTGAAGCCCCGGCCCGGCCCGGCCAACTGGAAGCGGTGGCCCTGGCGACGCGGGCGGCTTTGTCCGCGGCCGACCTGAGTTTTGTTCAGGCCGATCCCGTCCTGGTGGGCACGGCCGGCACGGTCACCACCATGGCCGCTCTCCTCCTGGGGCTTAAAACCTATGACCCGGACCTGGTCAACAATTCCCGGCTGGCCCGTCCGGCCCTGGCCGGCCTTCTGGCCGAGCTGGCCCCCTTAAGCGAGGCCCGACGGGTGGAGAAATACGGCCTCCACCCCCGCCGGGCCGACGCCCTGCCGGCCGGGCTGGCGCTGGCCCTTGAAATAATGGATCACTTCCGCCGGACGGAACTTACGGTCAGCGACAACGGCCTTCTGGAAGGTCTCTGGCTGGCGGCCGCGGGCTTGGGGCCGGACTCGACCGTTTAAAACAATTTTTGGATGCAGAGCACAGCAAAGGCAGGTGGCGGATGAACAAGACCAGGATATTTGACGAGGGGCTGACCTTTGACGATCTGCTGCTGATGCCGGCTTATTC
>JAITBV010000172.1 GCA_031283395.1 Candidatus Adiutrix sp. | reverse complement strand
CTGGACAGCGAATTCGTGGAGGACGCCCTGGTGGGGCGCTACAACTCCGATTTGGCCAACGACCTGGGCAATCTCTGGCAGCGCTCCCTGGCCATGCTGGCCCGCTTCGGCGGGGGCGTCCTGCCCGAGGATTCGGAGGATGTCCCGGGGCGGGACCTGGCCGGCCGCCTTACGGAAGAATACCGGGTCAACTTTCAAAGCCTGGCCGTCCACAAGGCCCTGGCTTCGGCCTGGGAACTGGTCGGCCGCCTGAATAAGCTCATCGACGTCGAAGCCCCCTGGGCCCTGGCCAAGGACCCTGAAAAAAAAGGCCGCCTGGCCGCGGTATTAAGAAGCCTGGTGGAGGGGCTGGCCCTGGCCGGAGCCCTGGTCTGGCCGGTCATGCCCCGCACCGGCGAAGAGATCTGGCGGCGCCTGGGCCTGGACCCGGGCCGGATGGGCCTGGACTTGGCCGGGCTGCGGCGTGATCTGGCCCCCGGCCGCCCGGCGGCGGCCGGCCCGGCCCTCTTCCCCCGTGTGGAATTAGGCGGCGGCCCCGCAGCCTCCAAGGCTGAAAAACCGGCGCCTTCCCCGCCCCCGGCGGAGGAGCCGCCGGCTGCGGAGATCGTCACCATAGACGAATTCAGGCGCCTGGAACTGCGTGTGGCCGAGGTGCTGGCGGCCGAAGCCGTGCCCAAGAGCGACAAGCTCCTGAAACTGAAGGTCAGCCTGGGGACGGAGGAGCGCACCATAGTCGCCGGTATGGCCAAACATTTCCGGCCCGAGGATATGGTCGGCCGCCTGGTGGTGGTGGCGGCCAACCTGGCTCCGGCCAAGCTCATGGGCATCACTTCCCAGGGCATGGTCCTGGCCGCCTCCCGGCCCGGTCCCGGGGGAGAGGAACTGACCCTCCTCACCCCCGCCGTCCCCATAGCCCCGGGCAGCCGGGTTTCCTAAAAGGCCCGCGCCATGAAGGTCGTGGTCCTGGGAGCCGGGGAAGTCGGCTGGCACATAGCGGGCCGGATGGCCCGGGAAAAGGTCGAAGTGACCTTGGTGGACCGGGACCAGGCCCGCCTGGACCAGGCCGCCGAGGCCATGGACCTTCAGGTCGTCCACGGCCAGGGCGCTGACCCTGAAACCTTAAACGCGGCCGGTCTGTCCGCGGCCGACCTCCTGGTGGCCGTCACCGGCAGCGATGCGACCAATATCCTGGCCTGCCGCCTGGCCCAGCTCCTGGCCCCGTCCGAAACCAAGCGCCTGGCCCGCATCCGCTCCCTGAGCTACTTCGAATCCTTCGATGAGACGCGCTTCCGGGAAGATCTGGGCATTGATTTTCTCATCAACCCCAGCCTGGAGGCGGTGGAGACCATCATGGACTTCATCCGGTTCCCGGGGGTGGCGGACGTCATCGAAGTGGCCCGGGGACGCCTCCATTTGGCGGGCCTGAAGCTGCACCCCGGGCACCCCCTCCTCAACAGGACCCTGGCCGATATCCACGCCGAAGAGCGGCCGGACCTCCTCCTGGCCGCCATCCACCGCCGCCGCCGGCTTTTCATCCCCAGGGGCGACACGGTCCTTAAGGCCGGCGACCTGGTTTACGTAGTGGCCGGCGAAGAGGATACCGAGAAGGTGCGGGCCTTTTTCGGCCTGACCAGGGATCCGGTGCGGCGGGTGACCATTGTCGGCGGCGGGGAAGTGGGCTTTCACCTGGCCCGCCGCCTGACCGATGACCCCCGGGATTTCATAGTCACGCTCATAGAAGCGGACCAGAACCGCTGTGAATATCTGAGCCAGCGCCTGCCCAAGGCCATGATCATCCGCGGAGACGGCACCGACCAGGAACTTCTCCTGGAGGAAAACGCCGCCGAGGCCGACGCCTTCATCGCCGTTTCCACGGACGATGAAAAAAACCTCATCTCCTGCCTGGTGGCCAAGCGCCTGGGGGCCCGCCAGACCATCACCCGGGTCAACCGTTCCTCCTACGCCCCCCTGGTGACCGCCATCGGGCTGGGGGCCATGGTCTCCACCCGGGTGGCCGCGGCCAAAGCCGTGCTGAAATACCTGCGCCGGGGCCGGGTCATTTCCGTGGCCGCCCTGATCAACGAGGACGCGGAGATAATCGAATTCCAGGTGCCGGGCCGCAGCCCCCTGGCCGGGAAAAGGCTCATGGACGTCAAATTCCCCGAAGGCTCCCTGGCCACGGCCCTGTCCCGGGGCGAGGAGGTCATCATACCCCGGGGCATCACGGTCGTCGAAGCCGGCGACATCCTGGCCGTGGTGACCAGGCCCGAGGCCATCAGCGCTGTGGAAAAACTCCTGGGCGCCAAGTGAACCGGGCCGGTAATACCAGCTAATGACCCGCTCCAGCCTGACCATAAACCCGCGCCTCATCGCCTATATCTGCGGCCAGGTTCTGGCCTTCCTGGCCGTGATCCTGGGCCTTATGACCGGGCCGGCCATTTTTCTGGACGATGGCACCTGGCCGGCCTTCTGCTATTCGGCCCTGGCCGCGGCCACGTCCGCGGGCCTGCTCATTTTCCTGGGCCGCCGGCAACGGGCCGAAGCCCCGGAAATAAGGGGGCGGGACGGCTTGGCCGTGGTGGGTCTGGCCTGGCCCCTGATTATCCTGGCCGGAGCCCTGCCCTATCTTTTAAGCGGTCTTTTGCCCGGCTTTATGGACGCCCTGTTTGAATCCGCCTCCGGGTTCACCACCACCGGGGCCACCATCCTGACCGACCTGGACCAACTGCCGCCGGGCCTTTTGTTGTGGCGGGCCCTGACCCACTGGCTGGGCGGGATGGGCGTCATCGTGCTGATGCTGGCCGTGCTGCCCTTTCTGGGGGTCAGCGGGCTGCACCTTTTCCGCAATGAAAGTTCCCTGGGGCAGGCCCGGTTCCGCCCCCGCATTGCCCAGACCGCCAAGATACTCTGGACCATCTACCTGGGCCTGACCGTCATCCTGGTCACTCTGGCCAAGGCTTTTGGCCTGTCCTGGTTCGAAGCCGTCTGCAACGGCCTCAGCGCCGTGGGCACCGGCGGCTTCGCCACGCGGAACCTGTCCATCGGCCACTACGGCCACCCGGGCCTGGAAGTGCTCTTCACCGTCTTCATGTTCCTCGGCAGCCTGAACTTCGCCCTTTACTACCAGGCGGCCCGGGGCGACTGGCGCAGCCTGTTCAAGGACACCGAGACCAGGGTCTATACCCTGATCATAGTATTAAGCGCCCTTTTCATAAGCCTCTCGCTTATGGCCGTCGGCCACTACGGAAGCCCCTGGGAGACCCTGCGCCAGGCTTTTTTCCAGGTGGTCTCGGTGACCAGCACCGCCGGCCTGGCCAGCGCCGACTGGCTCCAGTGGCCGGGCATCACCCACGGCCTGATCTTCGGCCTGTTCTTCCTGGGCGGCTGCACCGGCTCCACCAGCGGGGGCGTCAAATGCCTGCGCTGGATCCTGCTGTTCAAGGGGCTCCACCGGGATCTGCGCCAGCACATCCATCACCGGGCGGTCATCGGCCTCCGGCTGGGCGACCATCCCGTCCCCGAGCGGCTCATGACCACGGTCTGGTCCTTCTGGGCCCTCTACCTGGTCGTCCTGGCCGCCTCGGCCCTGGCCCTCACCGCCCTGGACCTGGACATACTCTCGGCCCTGGCCGCCTCGGCCTCGGCCCTGGGCAACGTGGGCCTGGACCTGGGCCTGGGCTTCTCGTCGCTGCCGACTCCGGCCAAGGGCATTCTCATATTGGAGATGCTCCTTGGCCGCCTGGAATTCTTCACCCTCCTGATCCTGTTCCTGCCGGAATTCTGGACCCGCTGACCAGGGGGACCGGCTCGATCATGGAAAATTTCGAACTGGACCCCGGGCTGAACCATGCGGAATTCACGGCCGGGCCGCCCCTTAAGATCCACCTTTTGGGCATAGGCGGAGTGGCCATGGCCGCCCTGGCCGGCCTTCTTACCGAGGCCGGCCACTTGGTCACCGGCTCGGACGGCCCCCTCTACCCGCCCACCAGCGAGATACTTGATGACCTGGGCCTGACCGTCTTCTCCGGCTACGGCCCGGAGACCCTGCCCCCGGACAGCGACCTGGTCGTGGTGGGCAACGTGGTCACCCGCGCCTTCCCGGTCCTGGCCCGCTTAAAGGAACTGGGCCGGCCCTATCTGTCCCTGCCCCAGGCCCTGGACCGGTTCTGGCTGGACCGCACCCGCAACCTGGTGGTGGCCGGCAGCCACGGCAAGACCACCACCACGGCCCTGGCCGCCAGGATCTTCGAAACCGCGGGGCTTGACCCCGGCTTTCTCATCGGCGGGGACGGGCTGGACTTTCCCCGCCCCTTTCGGCTGCCCCGAGGCGGCTGGTTCATCATAGAAGGCGACGAATACGACAGCGCCTTCTTCGACAAGCGCCCCAAGTTCATCCACTACCGGCCCCACACGGTCATCCTGACCTCGGTGGAGTTCGACCATGCCGACATCTATCCCGACCTGGATGCGGTGATTGCGGCTTTTGAAAGCCTGATGGGCCTGATCCCGGCCGAAGGCCGCCTCATAGCCTGGGGCGACAGTCCCCTGGTCCGGCGGGTGGCCGCCTGGACCGCGGCCCGGGCGGAATTCTACGGCCTGGACCCGGAGAACGACTGGCGGGTGTCCAATCTCAAAAACATACCTTCGGGTTCGGAATTCGAACTGGCGGGCCCGGAGGGCTTTTTCGCCCGCTTGTCCTTGAACCGGCCCGGGGTGTATAATGTCCTGAACGCGGCGGCCGCCTCGGCGGCGCTTTTGGGCGCGGGCGGCGATGGCCGGGCCTTGGCCCCGGCCCTGGCCGGGTTTAAGGGAGTCCGGCGGCGGCAGGAAGTCCTGGGCGACTTCGGGGGGGTGACCCTGGTCGATGATTTCGCCCATCATCCCACGGCCGTGGCCGCCACCCTGACCGCCCTTAAGGCGGCCCACGGCGGCCGGCGGCTCCTGGCCGCCTTTGAGCCCCGCAGCAACACCAGCCGCCGGGCCGTCTTTCAAAAAGACTACGCCGCCGCCCTGGCCCTGGCCGACCTGGTCTTTCTGCGCCGGCCCCCGGACCCCCACAAGGCTCCGGCCGACGACCGCCTGGATCCCGACCGCCTGGCCGACGACCTCGGCGGCCGGGCCAGGCTTTTCGATGACGGCTTGAGCCTGGGGACGGACCTGGCCGACGAGGCCCGGGCCGGCGACATCATCGTGGTCATGAGCAACGGCGGCTTCGACGGCCTGACCGGCCACCTGAAGGCCCGCCTCTCCGAGGGGATTTCCGGTGAACCTGACCGGCCTCAAACATATTTTCCATGAACCGGACCTTCTGACCTCGGCCCTGACCCACCGTTCGGCCGGGGCCGGGCCCGGCCGGGAAACGGACAACCAGCGCCTGGAATTCCTGGGCGATGCGGTGCTGGACCTGGTCATTAGCGATTTCCTCTTTCGCCACGAGCCACGGCTGACCGAAGGGGAGATGTCGCGCATCAGGGCCGGCCTGGTCTGCGAGGCCCGGCTGGCCGAGGTGGCCAGGAGCCTGGACCTGGGCCAAGCCCTGATCCTGGGGCCGGGCGAAGTCCAGGGCGGGGGCCGGGACAAGCCGTCCGTACTGGCCGATGCCGTGGAGGCCCTCCTGGGGGCCGTTTATCTCGACGGCGGGCTGGATCAGGCCAGGACCGAAGCCCTGGATCTGTGGCGGCCCTACCTGGACCGGCCCGAAACCTGGGCTGATATGCTGCCGGATTACAAGACCCGCCTTCAGGAAGAGACCCAAAGACGCTCCCTGGGGCCCCCGGAGTATGAACTTCTGGATACCCGGGGGCCGGCCCATGCCCGCCGTTTTTTCATAGGCATCAGCCTCAGGGGCGAACGCCTGGCCGAGGCCGAGGCCGGCTCCAAAAAAGAAGCCGAACAGGCCGCGGCCCGGGCGGCCCTGGCCAGGCTCAAAGGAGAAGCCTGACCATGACTACCGGGACGACCATCGGGACGGAAGGACGGCATCGGGCCGGCTTCGTGGCCATAGTTGGCGCGCCCAACGCGGGCAAATCGACCCTTCTGAACCGTCTTTTGGGCGAAAAGGTGGCCATAGTCACGGACAAGCCCCAGACCACCCGGCACCGCATCCTGGGCGTCCTTACCCGGCCGGAGGCCCAGTTGATCTTCTGGGACACCCCGGGCCTGCACGAACCGGGCCGCCAGCCGCTGAACCGGGAGATGATGAACCGGGCCAGATCCGCCATCAGCGACAGCGACCTGGTCCTCTGGGTGGTGGACGGCCTTAAGCGCGGCCGGGAACACCAGCTGGCCCTGGAGGCGGTGCGGCCCCTGGGGCCGGGAAAGCTCCTGGCCGCGGTCAATAAAATCGACGCCGCGCCTG
>JAITBV010000136.1 GCA_031283395.1 Candidatus Adiutrix sp. | reverse complement strand
ATCGACCTGGCGGCCAGGCTTTCGGACACCTTGGCGGGTTTTCTCTTTCCCGAGGCCGACCGGGCCTGGACCGGACGCTGGCTGGCCGGCTTTCTGGCCCATCTGAGGCGGGCCGACGGCGATATACGGACCGGCCTGGCCCTGGCTCAGCCCCGGGTGGGCCGAACGGCCGAAGAGATGATGGCCCTGGCCGTCCGGGATCTTTCAGGCGGCCCGGACCGGGCTGACCGGGCCTTTGAGGCCGACCCGGTCACGGCCATAATCGAAGATGAACGCCGGCTGCTCTTCGAGGGCTTCCGGGCCCTGGAAGACGGCCGGCGGCCCTGAGAAACCACGAACCGTCCGCCCGGGTGGCTTTCCCCGAAGCGGTCAAGCAGGAAAAAATGGATTTCCCCTCCCTGACCCTGGACAAAATCTCCGTCCCGCTGCCCATAATCCAAGGGGGCATGGGCATCGGCGTCTCGCTCAACAACCTGGCCTCGGCCGTGGCCCTGGAAGGCGGCATAGGCGTCATCGCCGGCGCCCTCATAGGTTTTAATGAAAAGGACATTTCCCGCAACCCCGAGGCGGCCGACTGCCGGGCCCTGACCTCGGAGATCCGGGCCGCCCGGGCCAAGAGCCGGGGAGCCGCCGGCCTTTTGGGGGTCAACATCATGGTGGCCCTGGTGAATTTCGCCGCCCTGGTCCGCACCTCCCTGGCCGAAAAAATAGACGTCATCTTCTCGGGCGCGGGGCTGCCGACGGACCTGCCGGCCTATCTCCGGGAGGCGGCCGAAAAGGCCCAGGAAGAGATCCACACCAAGCTGGCCCCCATAGTCTCTTCGGCCCGGGCCGCCACCCTGATCGCCAAAAAATGGCTGGCCAACTACAACCACGTCCCTGACCTGGTGGTCCTGGAAGGCCCCAAGGCCGGCGGCCACCTGGGTTTCAAGCGCGACCAACTGGAGGACGATGACCAGCGTCTGCACCGCCTCCTGCCGGAGGTGCTGGCCGCCATCAAGCCGTTTGAGGACAAATGCGGGCGGGCCATCCCGGTCCTGGCCGGCGGGGGAGTCTACACCGGGGCCGATATCCGCGAGATACTGGAAATGGGCGCGGCCGGCGTCCAGATGGGCACCCGCTTCGTGACCACCTGGGAATGCGACGCCTCCCTGACCTTCAAAAAAGCCTATCTCGACGCCACCGACCGGGATCAGATGATCATCAACAGCCCGGTGGGCATGCCCGGCCGGGCCATCCGTTCACAGTTCCTGGAAGACATGGAAAGCGGGCTGAAGCGCCCCGGCGGATGCATCTACCACTGCATCAAGACCTGCGACCCCGCCACCACCCCCTACTGCATAAGCCTGGCCCTGGTCAACGCCCAGCGCGGCATTTTGGAACGGGGCTTCGCCTTTGCCGGAGCCAACGTGGGCCGGGTCAACGACATAGTCTCGGTCAAGACCCTCGTTAAGACCCTGCGCGAGGAATACGAGGCCGCCTCGACCTCGCCCTGAAAAAAAGTTATAATTAACCAAGACCCCGCAGCCTTAAGGCGGGGCTTTAATTCCCCAAGGAGGCACAAACTATGGCCGTCAGCTACCAGGACCTGGGCCTGGTCAACACCAGGGAGCTGTTCAAAAAGGCCGTCAAGGGCGGTTACGCCGTTCCGGCTTACAATTTCAACAATCTCGAGCAACTCCAGGCCATAATCATGGCCGCGACCGAAACCGCAAGCCCGGTCATTCTTCAGGTCAGCTCCGGGGCCCGCAAATACGCCAACCAGACCCTTCTGCGCTTTCTGGCCCAGGGGGCCGTGGAATACGCCAAGGAACTCGGCCAGGGCCGGAACATCCCCATTGTCCTTCACCTGGACCACGGCGACAGCTATGAGCTTTGCGTAAGCTGCATCGAAACCGGCTTCTCCTCGGTAATGATCGACGGCTCGCACCTCTCCTACGAGGAAAACGTCGCCCTGACCAGGAAGGTGGTGGAATACGCCCATGCCCACGACGTCACCGTGGAGGGCGAACTGGGAGTCCTGGCCGGGGTCGAAGACGACGTCAAGGCCGAGACCCACACCTATACCGAGCCCGACGAGGTCGAGGATTTCGTCAAGAAGACCGGCTGCGACTCCCTGGCCATTTCCATCGGCACCTCCCACGGGGCCTATAAATTCAAGCCCGGGCAGAAGGCCGAGATCAGGCTGGATATCCTCAAGGAAATCGAGACCCGCATCCCCGGTTTCCCCATCGTTCTTCACGGCTCCTCCTCGGTGCCCCAGGACATGGTGAAGAAGGTCAACCAGTTCGGCGGCCGGCTGGACGACGCCGTCGGCATCTCCGAATCCCAGTTAAGGGACGCCGCCAAGAGCGCCGTGTGCAAGATCAACATCGATTCCGACGGCCGCCTGGCCATGACCGCGGCCATCCGCGAAGTCTTCGCCACCCAGCCCGGAGAATTCGACCCGCGCAAATATCTCGGCCCCGCGCGGGACGCCTTGAAAGCGATGTATAAGCATAAGAACGACGCCGTCCTGGGCTCTTCCGGCCACGCCTTCGACTGACCAAAAGGACGGTCCACCACAAGGATGCCGATAATGCTTAAAAGCCTGATCCCGGCCCTGGCCCTGGTCGCGACCCTGACCTTGGCCGGGCCGGCCCTGGCGAGCGAGCGGAAAGTCCATCTCGGCCTGGCCATCCATTCCACCGAGAACGAATACTGGAATCAGGAGGCCGGGGGAGGCCGCCTCTTCGCCGCGACTCTTCCCCCGGGCTCCATCGAGACCCAGATCCTGACCTGCGACGGGGACGACAAGAAACAACTGGCCGGCCTTAAGGCCTTCATAGCCGAGCATGGCCGTAACGCCATTTTATTTGTCGATCCCTCCAGCGCGGCCAACACCTACGCCATTGCCTTTCTGTGCGAAACGGCCGGAGTTTACTGGACCAGCGTCTGGCATCTGGCCAAGGGCCTGACCCCCTTTGACTTCCGTTATTACGTCATGCACCAGTCGGTGGACGGCGTCCAGCAGGGCTATGACATAGCTGCCCGCATGTTCAAGGAATTCAAAACCCCCGGCCGGGGCCGGATCCTGGCCCTCCAGGGGCTTCTGAACAACGACTCGGCGGTGGAACGCTATGAAGGGCTGAAAAAAGCCCTGGCCGAATATGAACAGGTGGAACTCCTGGACACCGCCGTCTGCGACTGGAATCCCCGGCTGGCCCTGGAGGCCACGGAAGCCTGGCTGGACAATTTTGAGAACATCGACGGCATCTGGAGCGCCAACGATGATATGGCCCTGGCGGCCATCGAGGCCTTGAAAGCCAGGGGCCTCAACCAACAGGTCAAGGTGGTGGGCGTGGACGGCACCTCTGCGGCCCTGGACGCCATTGAAACCGGCGATTTGGTCTGCACCGCGGCCAATAACGGCCATCTCCAGGGGGGGTATGGCGCCGCCTATGCCTACAAGGCCTGGAGCGGCGAAATCGACCCGGAGACCCTGCCCCGGCGCCAACGGGCTTTCTACACCGACAGCACCCTGGTGGACCGGGACAGCCTGACCGCCTACCGCCAGGCTTTTATATTTAACCCGCCCGTTTATGATTTCAGCGACCTGGAATTCCCCGTCGGCCGCCCCATGGCCCTGGACTGACGGAACCTATAGCGAAAGGACGGTAAGGTGAACCATGATAGATATCAAACGCGCCCAGCGGCCCAAAGAGCTGTTTGAAGAAAACCGGGAAAACTTCAACGCGGAGGTGGCCAAGGGCCTTAAGCCCGATTTCAGCGGCCAGAACCTGTCGGACCTGGATCTGACCGGGTTCGACCTCCACAACGCCAACCTGTCCGGGGCCTATTTGCGGGGAACCACCCTGCGCGGGGTGGATCTCTCCGGGGCCAATCTTCAAGGGACCAGCCTCCGGGGCGCCCGGGTCAGCGGCTGCCTGTTTCCCCCGGATCTTCCGGCCGCTGAAATTGTGATGTCCCTGGAAAAGGGCACCCGGATCCGGCACCTGAAGAAAGCCTGACCCGCGCCTCCCCGGGTCTTGACAAAGCCGCGCCAAGACCTATAATAACCGGGAACGAGAGGGACTATTCCTCAGTAGCTCAGTCGGCAGAGCAAGTGGCTGTTAACCACTGGGTCGGCGGTTCGAATCCGTCCTGAGGAGCCAATAAAACCAAGGGGTTAAGTCGGAAAATCGGCTTGACCCCTTGGCTGTTTTGAAACGCGCCGGGGGAATGGCGAAGAGGGAAGTGAGATCCAGGCGTAATAGCGGCAACGGCGATGAGGAGTTCAGAAAACCATGGCATCCTTAAAATGCAAGCAATGCGGGCAGGGTCGGCTGAAACTGATAAAGGAAATAAAAAATGAAGAAATGCATGTTGAGTTCTTAAACGAGAAGAAAAGGGTCAATTGCAAGATTTATAAATGTCTGAAATGCGGCACGGAAGAGCAAAATATGGAAATTTTGGAAACCTAGGCCGGGGTTTTATTCGTAAGCGGCCAGACGTCCCTTCAGTTCCGCGTTCTGTTCCCGAAGCCGCCGAACCGCGGCTATGAGGGCATGTATATCTTTGGCCATTTTGGCCTGGACCTTACCCATAGTCATTGGTTCGCTCCGGCAAGTTTTGGGGGCATGTATGCAGTGCCCTCCGTATATGCAAGCTTGGCAGTCGGGGGGAGGCCAGAGATTAGGCGCGCAGTCCGCCTCCGCCTCGATTTCGGCCAGCCTTTCGTCCGTCATATTTTGACCCCCAAAAAAATATAACTATACCATGAAATGACGATGCCTCAATAAAAGCTAAGTCCCGCTTGGCTTTTTAGGTCTTGCGGGACTTTCTGTATTATCTGAATACCGGACTCAAAGTGTGTAGATGATATATAGGCCGCGGCTTACAGCCACTTCACGGCTCCGGTCTGCACATCATAATAGGCTCCGGCGACCAGGACCCCCAAGTGCCTGACTATGTCGTCCGCCTTGACCTGTTCCACCATAACTTCCACATTGTGGTGGATCACCTGGTCCACATCGCCGCCGCGGCCGACCGCCGGCTTGATATGATCAACTATGTGCTTGATGTTCGGCGGCAGCTCCCCCTCGGAGCAGGCCGCCGTGACCGCGCCGCACTTGCTGTGGCCGCACACCACCACCAGCTTGCTCTTGAGATGCTCCACGGCGTATTCAACACTCCCGAGCGCCGTGGTATCCGCTATATTGCCGGCATTCCGGACAACAAAGATATCCCCCAGCTTCTGATCAAAGAATATCTCCGGGGCCACCCGCGAATCCGAGCAGGTTATCACCACCGCAAACGGTTTCTGCCCTCCGCCCAGGACTTCCCGATCCGCCTTATACGAGCCTTTGTCGATTAGTTCTCCCTTAAGATAGCGCTCATTGCCTTCCTTGAGCATCCGCAAGGCCACCGCGGCGTCATCTATCTGCTCTCCAGGCTGATGGATCTTCATAATTGCCTCCCGGGGTTCACAGAGTTAGTAGTGGTTAAGTTTCGGGGAAATTTCTTTCCAGAAATCCTCCACAGCCTCGCACCAGCCTTCCAAAAACTTTTTACCGTCTCGGTTGAAATACACGTCAAAAGGGGTTTTTGCAGGCCATATCAAGTTATTATCCCTAAAAATTTTATCAAAGTATTTACCCAAAATAGTGTTGGCCAGAATATGATGCGCCCTGAACCTTTCGCCATCGATCCCGGTGGCCCGCTTGACCAGCGAATCCAGGGAAGTGACCGCATAATGCAATTCAGTATAGTCCGCGCTCTGGGCCCAGACCAGACCTTTTTGCTTGCCATGTTCAAAAAAGTTGGCTTCGGCTATTCTTTTCTGTTTTTTCAACCTCTCAACGATCTGGTTCAGGTCCGACGCTCCCCTCATGCGCTCTTCAAGTTCTTCTTTTTTATGAATAAAATCTCTTAACGCCTCCTGGTACAGCTCGGAAGGATTATAATCATCTTTCCATCGGTCAGCCTGATAGGCCAACTCCTCAGAAATGCTGATGGTAATTTTTCTCACGTTCACCGCGTCACCTCTTATTAGGTAATCAGCAACCACTTTTACTTGTTGTTACCAAAGAAATATATCAAATTGGCTTAGGGCCGTCAACATTTCGCTATATAAAAAAGAAAGGCCCCGGCGGGAAATTTTTCCCGCCGGGGCTGACCTAGAGCGTGGTAACGCGCTGATAGGGGCGGCCCCCTTTTAAGGGTAGGGACGCGGCTTAATCAATTCCAGGGCCGGCGCAGGGTGACCCAATATTCCCGCACATAGGTTTCTCCGTCCCGCGGCTGCATTATATAAGGCACCATGGTCACCAGTTCCCACCCGGCTTCAAGCATTTCCGCCAGCTTCCCCTCCGCGAGCATTTCCTCCGAACAGCGCATATTCAGGTATTGCATCATTGACTCCTGGTAAAATATTCAGCCAGTTCCAGGCCCGTCACCCGTTCTCCGGCGCCCTCTTTGAAGGCCCGGCAACAGCCCGGAGAAACTTCGTCGATGAGCAGGGGCTGACCGTTCCCGTCAAGGCCCCATTCGATCTTGATGTCCCAAAGGTCAAGGCCACGGGCTGAAAACATTTCGCGCAAGGCCCGCATGACCCGGTCATTGGCGGCCAACAGGTTTTCCAGGGTCGCGGGGTCCATCAAACCCAGGGCCGTTATGGCGGAAGGGGCGATCAGCGGGTCTCCGGCCGAATCGTCCTTCAGGGTTATTTCCCAAACCGGGGACGGCAGCCGAAAGCCGTCGCGGCAGGAGGGGATGGACGAATACCTTCGCACAAAACTGCCTGTGGCGACCCACCGGCCCACCCATTCCAGGCCCGGCGAAAAGAGATTCGCCTTCTTGACGACCATGGACAAGCCGGCCAGGTCATAGGAAACCATGTGAGTGGCGAAACCTTTTTCAGACAATTCCCGGAAAATCGCGGAAGTCATTTTCAAGCAGGCTTCAGCCTGGCCCTTGACCGTAGCTTCGGCCACGTTGTTCCCGCCGGGGTCGACGACGCCCTGGTCGTTTAAGGTCACCCGGTCGGTGAACACAAAACGGACTCTTTCGAAAGGACCGGGAGATTCCTCGGCGAAAACATCCTTGGTTTTTCCGCGATACAGAAGTTTCGACATGGCAGACCCAAGTTTTATTATAGAACAAAGTGGGGTGGGTGAGGGGACTTGAACCCCCGGCCTCCAGGGCCACAACCTGGCACTCTGACCAACTGAGCTACACCCACCGCGGAAGCCGGGCCGGCGTCAAATGCTGCTGACCTCTTCCTTGGATTTTTTGTGGACCGAGGTCCGGGCCGCGGCCCTGATTTTGGGAATGAGGATGTTTTTGACCGTATCCAGGCCGCTGTAAAGGTTCAGGGATTCCTTGTCGATGACGTCCACGGCCCCGATCTTGTCGCTCCGGACCTCGGTCTGGCTGCCCTTTTTGGCAATGGTGGAGCATATGATGACCGGCAAAGGGTGATAGACCATGACTTTTTTAAGGAAGGTCACCCCGTCCATCTTGGGCATTATGACATCCAGAGTCATGACGTCCGGCCCCAATTCCAGGAGCATCTCCCGGGCTTCGAAGGCGTCCTTGGCCTGGCCGACCACGGTGATGTCGGGCTCGCCGGCCATGGCCTTGGCCAGAAGATTGCGCACGATGGCCGAATCATCGACTATCAGCACCTTGATGGCCTTGCCGGAGGCCGCCGCCGTATGGGAAGCCGAAGGCGACGCGGCCTGATGGCGGGCGCTCTCCGCCTTGACCAGCATGGAACCGGACATGGCCGCGCGGCTCATGGGCTCGACGACCAGCTTGTTGTCCCAGTTCTGATAGTGGAGCTTGAGACCGACATCCCCCCCCACCTGCTCCTTGGTCACTTTGATGTTGCGCTGCTTGAGCATTTCCCGGGCCAGGGCGATGTTTTTCTCGCCGATATTTTCACCCCGGCCTATCTCCCGGACTACGCTGGCCCCGCCGATGATCATGCCCTCCACGCCGCCGAAGCCTCCGCAAGTCCTCTCCATGAACTGCAGGAGCACGCCGATGGCGTATTCGCCGTATTTGCCGCTGTTCTCGCCCGACGGGCCGTGGGGCAGCATATAGTGGTTCATGCCCCCGCAACGGTGCTGGGGATGGTAGAGACAGACGGAGACGCAGTAGCCCAGAAGAGTGGAGATGATATAGGGCTGCTTACTGACCATGTATTCGCCGGGCAAAAGAAAGACGCGGTTTATCTCGTCGGGCATAATGCACTCACCTCAAGCCGAAGGCCAGGTTGACGACCCCGGAGGCATCCAGAACCAGCCCCAGGCCGCCGTCGCCCAAAAGGGCGCTGCCGGCCAGGAAGCTCAGGCGCTTGAACTGGGCGCCCAGTTCCTTGACCACCACCTGCTGCTGGCCCATGACCGTATCGACCAGCAAAGCATAGCGTCCGGCCTGGGTCTCCACCATGACCACCAGGCCGTCCACCGGGTCCGGATGTTGGGGTTCGAGGTTAAAAATTTCATAGAGCTTGATAAGGGGGGTTATCTGCCCTCGCCGGTTCAGCACCAGGCCCCGCCCTTCGACGGTGGAAAGTTCCTCCGGGAGGGGCCTTAGGGATTCCAATATCTCGTCGAGGGAAATGATGAAGTTGGCCTCCCCCACCCGGACATGAAGCGCCTTAATGACCTGGAGAGTCACTGACAGGGGGATCTTCAAAGTTATGGTCGTGCCCTTGCCGACTATGGAGTCTATGTTGATGGAGCCGTTCAGGGAGTTGATGTTGGTGCGGACCACGTCCATGCCCACGCCCCGGCCGGAAACATCGGTTATGGTCTGGGCCGTGGAAAAACCGGCTCCGAAGATGAGGCCTATGGCTTCCTTGTCGGTCATGGCCGAGGCCTGGCTTTCAGTCAACACCCCTTTATCAACGGAAACGCGGCGCATGAGGTTGGGGTCTATGCCTTTGCCGTCGTCTTCCACCACCAGGAAAAAATACTCCTTGTCGGCCGAGGCGCTGACCCGGAGCAAGCCTTCCTCTTCCTTGCCCTGCTTGAGCCTCTCTTCGCGGGGTTCCAGGCCGTGATCCAAGGAATTGCGGACCACATGCACCAGGGGGCCCTCCAGGCTCTCGGCGATGCTCTTGTCCAACTGGACATCCTGGCCCTCCAGCTGCACCTTGACCTTTTTGCCCAACTGGTGAGAGAGCTCCCGGGCCATCATGTTGACTTTCTGCAGAATCCCCTTGATGGGCACCCGGCGGATCTCCATCAGGCTCTCCTGCAACTCGTCGGACAGTTCCCGGAAGGCCTGGTTGGCGTTTTTAAAGGCCCGGACGGTGTTGGGGTTGACCTTGTCCTTCTCGATCATCTTCTGGAGGTAGTTGAAGGTCTCGGCGGTTACGATGAGCTCGCCCACATAGCTCATGAAGCCGTCCACCTTCTCCTCGGAAATGCGCATGGTCTTGCTCTCGCCCTTTTTGTCCTCGACCGGGGGCTTCTTGTCGCCGGCGGGGGCGGCGGCGCTGGCCTGGGCGGCGGCGGCGGGGG
>JAITBV010000128.1 GCA_031283395.1 Candidatus Adiutrix sp. | reverse complement strand
CCTGCACGGTTTCGACGATGATGCGGAAGGCGGTGAGATCGTATATCTGGTCGAAGGTCAGGTTCTGGTCGCGCATTTTTTTCCAGATGCTGTAGATATGCTTGGGCCTGCCTTCGACCTGGGCCTTGATCTTGAACTCCCCGATGCGCCGGCTTAAGAGTTCTATGACCTCGTCCACATAGGACTTGCGGTCGCTTCGCCCGGCGGAGAGGTTCAGGCGAATTTCGCTGTAGCTGGCCGATTCCAGGTAATAGAGGCAGAGATCCTCCAGTTCGGTCTGGATCTTGTGGATGCCCAGGCGGGAGGACAGGGGGGCGAATATCTCCAGGGTCTCGGCGGCGATGCGGGTCTGCTTGTCCTCCGGCATGAAGCCCAGGGTGCGCATATTGTTAAGGCGGTCGGCCAGCTTGACCAGGATGACCCGCAGGTCGGTGAGCATGGCCAGGATCATCTTGCGCATATTGGAAGCCATGCGCTCCGTGGCCGAGCTGAAGTTGATCCGGCTTATCTTGGTGACGCCGTTGACGATGGTGGCCACCTCCCGGCCGAATTTCTGCTCGAGATCGTCCAAGGTGGCTTCGGTGTCTTCGAGGGTGTCGTGCAAGAGCCCCGCGGCCACGCTGGCCGCGTCCAGCTTCATGTCGCACAGGATCCCGGCCACGGCCAGGGGATGGTTCAGATAGGGTTCCCCGGAGCGGCGGGTCATGCCCTGGTGGGCGCTGGCCGCGTAGATATAGGCCCGCTGCACCAGGGGCCCGTCCGTCTCGGGAAGGGCTTCCAGGATGTCTTCGATGCGGACGAGCTGGCCGCCGTAAACCGGGGCGTCCTCCAGAGGTTCGTATTGGGCGGACATTTTTTTATTCTAGAAATTGTCGCTTAAGGTTCTAAGCCCTCGTCCCGAAGCCGGCGCAAGGTCGCCGCCGCCTCCGAGAGCGGCAGCCTGGTCATTTCCCCGGTCGCCCGGAACTTCAATTCCGCTTCCCCGGCGGCCAGGGTGTTTTCGGAAACCGTCACCCGGAAGGGGTAGCCGATGAGGTCCGCATCCTTGAATTTCAGGCCGGGCCTCTCGTCGCGGTCGTCCAGGACCGTTTCCACCCCCAGGTCCATAAGTTCCTGGAAAAGTTTTTCCGCCGCGGCCGCGACCTTGGGGTTCTGGACCTGGAGGGTCAGGACCGCCGCCTCGTAGGGGGCCAGGGGCAGGGGCCAGATTATGCCGTCGCGGTCGTGGTTCTGCTCGATGGCCGCGGCCAGGGTGCGGCCGAGGCCTATGCCGTAGCAGCCCATGAACAGGGGCTCGTTTTCGCCGTCGGGCTTGGCGTAGAAGGCCTTCATGGCGCCGGAGTATTTGACGCCCAGCTTGAAGACGTGCCCCACTTCGATGCCGCGTTTGGCGGAAAGCCGGCCTTCGCAGCGGGGGCAGGGGTCGCCGGCCTCGGCCAGGGCCAGGTCCAGCCGGCTGTCCGCGGTGAAGTCGCGGTCCAACTCGGCGCGGAGGTAGTGCAGGTCGGCCCGGCCGGCTCCGGCCACGCCGTTTTTCAGGCGCCCTATACCCAGATCGGCCGCGACCGTAAGCCCCTTTGTTCCGACCGGGCCCACGAAGCCCAAGGGGGCGCCGGTGAGTTTTTCCACTTCTTCCGGGGTCATCAGGCGCGGCTCGACCCCCCCGAAGGCGTTTTTCAGCTTGACCGGATTTATCTCCCGGTCGCCGGGGATCAGGGCCATGACCGGGCCGGCCCCGGTTTCGAAAACCAGGGCCTTTATGATGCGGCCCGGGGGGACTTTCAGAAAGGCGGCCAAATCCTCGACATGAAGGCAGCCGGGGGTGGGGAATTCGGCCATGGGCGGAGCCGGCTCTTCCGGGGCCTCTGTGGCGTAAGTCTTAAGTTCGGCTTTCTCCTGGTTGGCGGCGTAACCGCACTCGCAGAAGACCAGCCCGTTCTCCCCGGTTTCGGCCAGGACCATGAATTCGTGGGAATAGCTCCCTCCGATGGCCCCGCTGTCGGCCTCCACCACGGCGAACTTCAGGCCGCAGCCCTGGAAGATTCGCCGATAGGCCTCATACATGGCCCGGTAGCTTACGTCGGCCCCGGCTTCGTCGGCGTCGAAGCTGTAGGCGTCCTTCATTATGAACTCCCGGCCGCGCATAAGGCCGAAGCGGGGACGGATCTCGTCGCGGAACTTGGTTTGGATCTGGTAGAGATTAAGGGGCAGGTCCCGAAAGGAGCGTATTTCCCTCCGGGCGATGTCGGTGATGACTTCCTCGTGGGTGGGGCCGATGACGCAGTCGCGGTCGTGGCGGTCGCGGAAGCGCAGCAGTTCCTGGCCGTATTGATCCCAGCGTCCGCTCTCCTTCCACAATTCTCCGGGCTGCACGGCCGGAAGCAGGACCTCCAGGGCTCCGCTGCGGTTCATTTCCCGCCGGACGATGAGTTCCACCTTGCGGGTGGACCTTAGGCCCAAGGGCAGAAGGCTGTAGATGCCGGACGCCAGCCGGCGGATGAAGCCGGCCCGGATGAGCAGGCGGTGGCTGACCACTTCGGCTTCGGCCGGGTCTTCCTTGAGGGTCGGGGCGAACCCCTCGCTCAACCTGAGGCCCAGGGGCTGCCCCTGGGAGTCGAACTTCATTTCAATGGTCATGTCCCGCTCCAGTTTCGGGCTCTCCGGCGCGCTTCGGCTTCCAGGAGGTCGATGAGCTTTTCATAGGGCACCCGGGCGGCCACCCGCCGCCCGCCGGCGTAAACCTGGCCGTGGCCACGCCCCAGGGCCACGGCGGCGTCGGCGTGCCTGGCCTCCCCGGGGCCGTTGACCACGCAGCCCATGACCGCCACCTTCAGGGGGGAGGTCAGATCGGAAAGGCGTTTTCTGGCTTCTTCGGCCAGCAGGGCCACCGGACCTTCGGTGCGGCCGCAGGTGGGGCAGGAGATGACCTCCACCCCCCGGGCCCGAAGCCCCAAGGCCCGGAGAATGGCCCAGGCCGCCCGGACCTCCTCTTCCGGCGGGGCGGTGAGGGAGACCCGGATGGTGTCGCCCAGGCCTTCGGCCAGCAGAAGTCCCAGGCCCACGGCCGATTTCACCGCCCCTTCCAGGGCGCCGCCGGCCTCGGTGATGCCGATATGCTGGGGCAGATCGCTCACCTTGGGCCAGAGGCGGGCCGCGGCCACGGTCGAAAGAACATCGGAGCCCTTCAGGGATACCTTCAGATCCCGGAAGCCCGTTTCCTCCATGAGCCGCACCTGGCCCAGCGCGCTCTCCACCAGGCCTTCGGCCGTGACCCGGCCGCCGTGCCGGGCCAGCACCTCTTTCTCCAGGGAGCCGCTGTTGACTCCCACCCGGATGACCGCGCCCTGGCGGCCCGCGGCCTCGGCCACGGCCCGGGTCTTTTCCGGACCGCCGATATTACCGGGGTTGATCCGGAGGCCGGCCGCCCCGGCCCTGGCCGCCAGGACGGCCAGCCGCCAGGCGAAGTGGATGTCGGCCACCAGGGGCACCGGGGGTTCCGGGGTGATTGCTTGCAGGGCCGCGGCAGCCCGCTCATCCGGCACGGCCACCCGGACTATTTCGGCCCCGGCCCCGGCCGCCCGTCCGATCTGGGCCAGGGTGGCGGCCGCGTCCCGGGTGTCGGTGTCGGTCATGGTCTGCACGGCCACCGGCGCCCCGCCGCCGAGGGGCACTGTTCCGAGCAGAAGCGGCCGGGTTTTTTTTATTTCGGTCATGTTAAGGCCGGCCGGGACTCTCAGTTTAAAGGCGCCGCCCGCCAGGCGCCCGGGGCGGAAGTCAGATTTGGACGGTCAGTCCTTCAATGGCCAGTTCGATTCGCATATCGGGCCGGCCTTCCAGGGTGTGATAATAGGCCCGGGTCTTTTCCAGGTTGTCGAAAAGTTTGGCGTCGTTGTGTTCCGGGTCATGGTGGAAGAGGAAGAAGGCGCGCGCCTTGGCCCGCCTGGCCAGGGACAGGGCGACGATGGAACTGGAATGTCCCCAGCCCTCCCGGGCTATGCTTTCCAGGTGGGTGTATTGGGTATCGCTTATGAAGAGATCGGCCCCCCTGGCGAAAGCCGCGAATTCGGCCGCCTGGCGGCTGTCCGGGTCTTGGAATTCATAATCAGTGGCGTAGACCAGGCTTCGGCGGCCCTGCCGGATCCGGTAGGCCAGGCAGCCTCCGGGGTGGGGCAGGGGGAAGGAGGTTATGACCAGGTCTCCCAGGCGCAATTCGCCCTGGGGAAAATCGCAAAAGGTCAGTTTGGCGGCCAGGTCCTTCAGGGCCACGGGGAACATGCGGGGCGCCCGTTGCTGATGCCGGAGGGCTTCTTCCAGCCAGGCTTTGTCCTGGCCGTAAAAGGTTAGGCTGGCGCCGGGCATGAAGGCCGGGATGAAAAAGGGCAGGCCCTGAAGGTGGTCCCAATGGGTGTGGCTGAGGAGGAAGGTCAGTTCGGGGGCCTTGGGGTTCGGCCAGGCCGCTTTCCGGCCCGGCCGGCCGCGGCTCAGATCCATAAAGGGGTCGCCTTCCGGGGAAAGGGGCTCTCGGCCGGAGATCCGCAGCCCCAGGTTCCTAAGACCGCTGCCGGCGTCCAGGATCAGGTGGCTCCGGCCGGAGACCACTTCCACGCAGGAAGTGTTGCCTCCCACCAGATGGGTAAGATGAGGGGGCAGAATATCCAGGAATTCGTTTATTTTCAGGTTGTCATCGAGGGACAGGCCCTGGGCGGCCATTAATATCCGGCTGACCTTGTTTCTAAAAAGCGATGTCGGGCCGGGAGCGGGCAGGGAACCCCTGACTCCCCAGAATTTTATTTGCATGACCCTACCGTTTCGAAAACCAGAGCGTCATTTTAATATAGCACATTTTAATTTGTTATTTAAGTGGGGTTCTAGCCGCCGAGGTAGGCGGCCACGACTTTGGGGTCGTTCAACAGGTCCCGCCCCGGGCCGTCGAGGACTATGGCCCCGACTTCCAGGATATAGGCCCGGTGGGCGATGGAGAGGGCCGCGTAGGCGTTCTGCTCTATCAGCAGAATGGTCTTGCCCTCTTCCTGGTTGAGTTTCTGGATTATGGTGAAAATTTCCTGGACCAGGATGGGGGCCAGGCCCAGGGATGGCTCGTCAAGCATCAACAGGTCAGGCCGGCTCATCAGGGCCCGGCCCACGGCCAGCATCTGCTGCTCGCCGCCGG
>JAITBV010000104.1 GCA_031283395.1 Candidatus Adiutrix sp. | reverse complement strand
CCCTGGTCCTGGACCGGCCGCCGGAGGAACTGGAAGCCCGTCTGCGCCGGCGCACGGGCCTGATGTTTGAACAGGGGCTCAAGGAAGAAGTGGAAAAACTGCTCCGGGCCGGCTGGGCTCCGACCCTGAAACCCTTCGGGGCCATCGGTTACCGACAGACCCTGGACCATATCCAAGGCCTGACCAGTCTCGAGGAGGCCAAAGAAAAGACCTTCCTGGCCACCCGGCGTTACGCCAAGCGCCAGCGCACCTGGTTCCGCGGGCAGATGCCGGAAGCCAGCTGGTTCCACCCGGACCAGGGTGCCGAGGTCCTGGAACTGCTCCGCGATTTTTTTCAGCCCGGATGAGCAACGGGAAAGACAGGAGAAAAAATGACCCGGGAAGTGAAAATAGGTCCGGTGAGCTTCGGGGGCCGGGCCGGCCTGGCCCTGATCGCCGGCCCCTGCGTCATTGAATCGACCGCCCTGCTTGATGAAACGGCCGCCGCTCTCAAGGAGATATCGGTCCGCCTGGGCCTGGGCCTGGTCTTCAAGTCCAGTTTTGACAAGGCCAACCGGTCCAGCGTCCGCTCCTTCCGGGGACTGGGCCTGGAAAAGGGACTGGCCGCCCTGGCTGAGATCAGGTCCAAATACGGCCTGCCCGTCATAAGCGACATCCACGAGACCTGGCAGGTGGCACCGGCGGCGGAAGCTTTGGACGCCCTGCAGGTGCCGGCCTTCCTGGCCCGCCAGACCGACCTTTTGGCCGCCGCGGCCCGCAGCGGCCGCCCGGTCCACCTCAAGAAAGGCCAGTTCATGGCCCCGGAGGAAATGGCCCGGGCCGCGGCCAAACTGGAGGACCAGCCGGGTTTCGCCGGGCTTCTCCTGGGCGAGCGCGGCTCCACCTTCGGCTATCACAACCTGGTGGTGGATATGCGGTCGCTCCCAATCATGGCCGAAACGGGCTGGCCGGTGATCTTCGACGCCACCCACTAGGTGCAAAAGCCGGCCGCCGGCGGCCAGGCCTCGGGCGGCGACCGCCGTTTCGTGCCCCCCCTGGCCCGGGCCGCCGTGGCCGTGGGCCTCGACGGCCTCTTTCTGGAAACCCACCCCGATCCGGATCTGGCTCTCTGCGACGGCCCCAACCAATGGCCCCTGTATCAGTTGGAGGCCCTGCTGACCACCCTCCTGGCCCTGGACCGGGTCAGGCGGCTGTAAGTCGAGGTGATTGAAATGCTGAAACTTGATCTGGGCGCCATAAAACTGGTGGGCTTTGATGTGGACGGCGTGCTGACCGACGGCCGCATAATAATCGATGACGAGGGCCGGGAATCGAAGAATTTTCACAGCCGCGATGGCCTGGGCCTGAAGATCCTCCTTAGGGCCGGGCTGGAGGCGGTGCTGATCACCGGCCGGGCCAGCCGCCTTTTGGAGATCCGGGCCCGGGGCCTGGGCCTTACCGAGATATACCAGGGGGTGGAGGACAAATGGGCTGTTTTCGAGGAAGTGTTGAAGAAAAAGGGCCTGAGCCCCGCCCAGGCCGCCTTTGCCGGAGATGACCTGATAGACCTGCCGGTCATGGCCCGGGTGGGCCTGGCCCTGGCCCCGGCCGACGCGGCTCCGGATGTGCTGGCCGCGGCCCACTTCGTGGCCCCGGCTCCGGGCGGGCGGGGCGCGGTGCGCCAGATGATCGAGTTTCTCCTCAAGGGACAGGGCCGCTGGGACGAGGTGCTCAGGTCCTATCTGCCCCCGGCCCCGGCCTGATGGAGCTATCGGCCCGCCTGGAACAACTGCGCCGGAAAGCCCTGGATCTGCCGGCCGCGCCCGGGGTCTACCTGATGAAGGACGGGGCGGGCGAGATCCTGTATGTCGGCAAGGCCAAACTCCTGCCCCGCCGGGCGGCCAGCTATTTTCAGAAGACCCCGGCCACGGCCCGCCTGGGCCTTCTGGTCTCCCTTATAGAGGATTTCGATTTCATGGTCACGGCCACGGAAAAGGAATCCCTGATCCTGGAAGACCGTCTCATCAAAAAATTCCGGCCCCGCTTCAACATCATTCTGCGCGACGACAAGACCTATCCCTGCCTTCGGCTGACCGCCGAGGATTTCCCCCGCCTGGAAGTGGTCCGCCGCCCCGGCCGGGACGGCTCGACCATCTTCGGCCCCTTCCCTTCCGCCGGAGCCCTGCGCGACACGGTGAGGGCCGCCTTAAGGCTCTTTCCCCTGCGCCAGTGCCGCCGGCCGGACGTCAAAAACATCGACCGGCCCTGCCTCAACCACCAACTCGGCCGCTGCCTGGGCCCCTGCCGGCCGGAGGTGACCCCGGCCGAATACCAAAAACTGACCGAAGAAGTCCGGCTATTTTTCCGGGGCCGGGGCCGGGAACTGGCCGGCCGCCTGACCGCTGAAATGAAGGCCGCGGCCGAAAGCTACGACTACGAAGCCGCGGCCCGGCTCCGGGACCGAATCAACAACATCAACAAGACCCTGGAGCGCCAGGCGGTGAACCGGGCCGAAAGCGACCTGGACCTGGACGTCTTCGGTTTCCACCGCCGGGACGGGCTTCTGGAAGGGGCCCTGGTCCTGGTGCGGCAGGGGGCGGTGACGGGCTGTCTGCCCCTGGAAGCCGCCGCGGGCGGCGGCCTGGGAGGAAGAAACGAGGAAGACGGCGAAGAAGACGAAGAGGCCTTGAGCCTCCTGACCCAGTATTACGGCGGGGGAGGATCGGTGCCCGAGGAGATCCTCTGGCCGGGGAAACTGTCCGAAGAGACCCTTAAGTCCGTGACCGGCTGGCTGGCCGCCCTTCGGGGCCGGGGGGTGAAGATCCAGGAGCCCCGGCGGGGACAGGGGCTGAAGCTTCTGGACATGGCCCGGGAAAACGCCCGGGCGGCCCTGGAGGAGCGTTTGAACCGCCTGGGGCGGAACCAGGGGGCGATGGCGGAACTCAAGGCCCGCCTGGCCCTGGAGAAAGTCCCCCGGCGGCTGGAATGTTTCGACCTGGCCCACCTTTCAGGGACCAACGCGGTGGCCGGCCTGGTGGTCATGGAGGACGGCGAATGGCGGAAGGAAGATTACCGCCGCTTCCGCCTCAAACAGGCCCGGGGGGGCGATGATTACGGAGGGCTCCGGGAAGCAGTGGCCCGGCGCTTCGGGCATGGGGACTGGCCCGAGCCGGACCTTTTGCTCATCGACGGGGGCCGGGGCCAGTTGGCCGCGGCCCAGGCCGCCTTTGACGACCTGGGCCGCCCGCCGCCGCCCCTGGCGGCCATCGCCAAGGTCCGGCAAGAGGGGGACATCGACCGCGTCTTTCGCCCCGGCCGCAAAAACCCGGCGGACCTGAAGGCCGGCTCGGCGGGCCTGTTGCTATTGGCCCGCCTGCGCGACGAGGCCCACCGTTACGCTGGCGCCTATCACCGCCGGCTCCAGGCCCGGGATTTTCTGTCCAGCCCTCTTTTGGAGATCCCCGGCCTGGGCCCGGCCAAGCGGAAAAAGCTCCTGGAGCGCTTCGGCTCCCTGGAAAGCCTGGCCCAAGCCGAAGAAACCGAGATCCGGGCCGCGGCGGCCCTGAAACCGGAAACCGCGGCCGAATTGAAGAAAAGCCTGGCCGAGAGGCCAAGGCCTGAATAAACCCGGTCACCATGAAATCGCTGCGGCAACGTCAAAAAATCCGCCGGCGCTTGATATTTACCTCGAGTAAGGCTATAATATCCCCATACCTCAGGGGAAGAGGGCGATCATCAGCCTCAAGCGCGCCGGGACGGCGCCGGATGCGGCCGAAGGAAGGGCCGCGTTTTTTTTGAGGCGCCGCCAGGGATGCGGTTCCACCGATGCCAGGGAAGGGCCAAAGCCAGCCAATGGCCTTACGGGAGTCGAACCATGACCGTCCGTCCGCAAGCCGCCAGCCCGGTGACCAACCCCCGCACCCTGACCCTCTCCGGGGTCTTCAGCGGGGTCCAAAGCGCTGCCAGGAACCGCCTGTATCACACCATCCCCGGCCTGGCCGACCACAGCCGCCTGCCCAACACCATGGCCCAGGGCCCGGCCACCCTCCCCCGGGCCTATGTCCAAAACCCCCAGGTGGCCGAAGTGCGGTCCTTCCAGCCCGCGCCCGGGGCCCATCACCTCCGGCAGAACGTCTTGAATGTCCAGAACGACCCCGGGCCTCAGAACGATGCGGTCACCCGGGCCCTGCAGCGCTATTTCCATGTTCAGCCCCGGCGGCAGCCCTCGGCCGACCCCCGCGACGAAGCCTCGGTGGTCCGCCATCCCCAGGGCATCATCCAATCCGGCGCCCGCTGGGACCAGGACCTGTATTACCAGTTCACCGACAACGGCGCGGCCAGTTACCAGGTCCGGCCCGACTACCGGGCCTGGGGCGGCCGCCTGGATATGGAACTGACGGGCGCCGGGCAGACCACGGTCTTTTCACCGGCCACCCGGGCGCCCCAGCCCGGGGCCACGCCCGTTGACCAGTTCGGCTATTACGACCCGGCCAACGCGGCCCAGCAATCCATGGCCAGGATGACCGAAACCCTCAGCCGCAGGCCCTACGTCGGGCCCCGGGTCGGCCCGGCCAACATGGTGGACAACCCCTATTTCGATTCGGCCTTCGCCGGGCAAAACGCCGTCAGCCAGATCCGGGCCGACCTCTCCCGGGGACGATACTCCGGGCCCAAGGCCGGCCCGACCAACATGGTGGACGACCCCTATGCCGATTCGGCTTTCGCCGGACAAAACGCCGTCAGCCAGATCCGGGCCGACCTGACCCCCAACCACTTCCCCATGACCCGGGTCGGCCCGCCCAACATAGTGGACAACCCATATTTCGATTCGGCCTTTGCCGGGGAAAACGCCGTCAGCCAGATCCGGGCCGACCTCTCCCGGGGCCGATTCTCCGGGCCCAAGGTCGGGCCGATCAACATGGTGGACAACCCCTTTTTCGACTCGGCCTTTGCCGGGCAAAACGCCGTGGCCCAGATCCAGGCCGACCTGGCCACAGGCGGCCGGACCCCGCTGTCACCCATAAGGCTCCAGGCGGACCAGGCCCGGGCCCAGGAAATAAGGGACAACTTCATCCGCACCGGCCCGACCCTGTCGGACTGGTCTTAGGGAATCAAAGGCCCATGATGAAATCGACCGTTCTGGACGACTTGGGCCGAAAACACCAGACCGACAAATCCAGCGCCTGGGGGGCGGGCCACGACTTTTTGCGCAAATACGAATTCTTCCTGAGCCCCCTGCGCGGAGAGGAATTCACCTTCCTGGAACTGGGCGTCTTCAAGGGGGCCAGCCTCAGGACCTGGGCCGACTATTTTGAAAAGGCCCATATCGTGGGCGTGGACATGGAAGAAAGCGCCCTGGACCAGGCCGGGGGCCGGGTGCGGGTCATCCTGGGCGACCTGGGCCAGACCGAGTTTCTGAAAACCCTGGCCGATCTGAAGCCCCGGGTGATCATAGACGACGCCTCCCACTGGTGGCCGGACCAGTTGCGGGCCCTCTTCGTGCTCTACCCCGCCCTGGCCGGCGGTGGCCTGTATATCGTCGAAGACATCCAAACCTCCTTCGAGCCCCTGGCCGGCCACTTTTCGGCCGGCCTCGGTTTCAGGCCTTTCAGCCTTCTGACCAAGGTGGCCGAATACATGACCGGCAACGACAAACCCGCCCCCATCTTTCCGGACCAGAAACTCAGGCCCCTGGAAAAAGCCGCCGAATTCCACGAGGAGATCCGCTTCCTGGCCGACCACACCGACGCCGTGACCTTTCTGGAGCGGGCCGTCATACTCATAAAAAAATAGGGAATTACATCGTTAACCCCACCAAATATCTTTCTATCTAATTAATTTCATTAATAAAGATTGCAACTCTTTGAAATTCCTGGCAAATACGGGAATTTTTATTTTAATACTGCCCGCCTTGTTAAAAACAGGTTTTTATGGTATTTTTCAATGATTATGCAATGTTGACGGCGGGATTTTAACATGAAAAAATTTCAAAATACGCTGTATATAAATGACAATCTATATGTTCTGTTAGGG
>JAITBV010000081.1 GCA_031283395.1 Candidatus Adiutrix sp. | reverse complement strand
TGAAGGGCGGATTGGCGATGATGAAATCGGCCCGGGCGTCTTTCAAGGCATCGTTCAAAAACGAGCCTTCGCTGTTCCATTTGACCTGTGAACTGTCGATGCCGCGAATGGCCAAGTTCATTTTGGCCAGCCGCCAGGTGGTCTGGTTGCTCTCCTGCCCGTAAATAGTGAAGTTTTTTATTTTGCCCTGGTGCTCCTTGACGAATTTTTCACTCTGCACAAACATGCCGCCGGAGCCGCAGCACGGGTCCATGACCCGGCCCTGGTAAGGCTCCAGCATGGCGACCAAAAGTTCGACAATAGAGCGCGGCGTGTAGAACTGGCCGCCTTTTTTGCCTTCCGCCAAGGCAAATTCGCCCAGGAAATATTCAAATACATGGCCCAGCACGTCCGCGCTGCGGGATTTGGCGTCGCCCAGAGCGATATTGGCCACCAGGTCGATCAGGCCACCGAGGCTGGCCGGGTCAAGGTTCTGCCGGGCATAAACCTTGGGCAGCACGCCTTTGAGGGTGGGGTTATCTTTTTCAATGGCGTCCATGGCTTCATCGACCAGTTTGCCGATTTCCGGCTTTTTGGCGTGAGCCTGCAAGAAATTCCAGCGGGCGGGCTTGGGCACGAAAAAGACGTTTTTAGCCTTATATTCGTCCCGGTCTTCCGGGTCGGCCCCGTCAAACTCGCCCTCGCCTTCCTTCAGTTTGGCGAACAAATCCCCGAACGAATCGGAAATGTATTTCAAAAAAATGAGGCCCAGCACCACATGCTTGTATTCAGCGGCGTCTATGTTCTTGCGCAGCTTGTCCGCCGCGCTCCAAAGCTGTTTTTCCAGAGGTTCTTGTTTTTCAATGGTTTTTTTAATTTTTGGCATAGCTGGCTCTTTTCAGGGGAGCGTTTCTTAAATTCAACGAAGGGGCCTCCGGCGGGATCAACAACAAGGATACTCGACAAAGAAGAACCTTGGAGGGATTTTACCATTTTTGTATAAATTTTCCAAACTGTGGGGCATAGCGTGGGGCAGATTCGCCCCACAAACAAAAAACCCTCAGATTTTCATCTAAGGGCTTGATATTATTGGCGTCCCCAAGGGGATTTGAACCCCTGTCGCCGGCGTGAAAGCCAGCCCGCAACCCAACGCCCCATAATAATTTCAGATAGATACCATGTCATAGCGGAACAAAAAAAGCATGATATGGCATGGGGTAATACACAAACCGATACACAAACTGAAAAGGCCCCAGTCATTGTGCTGATGACTGAGGCCTCGAAGATAAAACTATGTTCTGACAAACACGGCAATATTTTACCACTTTCCCCTTCAAAATGCAAGGGGGGTGTGGTATGAACTTCGCCGAAATCAACCAGGCCGCTCTGGCCAGTGAATACCCCCGCTATCTCTTCCCCAAGGCCAACCAGGCCGGCCGCGAGCTTCAATGCGGCGACATTTACGGTAGCGAAGGCCGGAGCTTCAATCTGAACCTTGACTCCGGGGCCTGGATCGACAACTCAACCGGCCAGAAGGGTGGCGACTTCATCTCTCTTGTCGCCGAAAGGGAGGGGCTGACCCAGGGAGAAGCGGCCCGCAAGATTCAAGCTGGCTTGTCTATGGCCCCGGCGCCAGCACCCAAGCCGGCCCCCAGGCCCTCCGAGAGAGATGACCGGCCCGAAGCCCCGACGACCGGGGAGCCGGCCCACACCTACCCATATCATAATGGTGATGGGAGTCTTGCCTTTGAGGTCCTGCGCTATGAGAAGCCGGGCCATAAGAAGGCGATCCGGGCCAAGGGGGCCTATAACCCCAAGTTGCTTTATAACGCGGCCGTGGCCTTGACATACAACCCCATCTTCATAGTCGAGGGGGAGGCCTGCGTCGAGGCTCTGAGGCCCGCCAAGATCGGCTTGCCCAATGCCGTCTGTAACCCTGGCGGCGCGGGCAAATGGCGGGACGAACATTCCCAGGCCCTGAAGGGGAAGGACGTTGTCATATTCCCGGATAACGATCAGCCCGGCCGGGACCATGCGGCCAAGGTGGCGGCCTCAGTTTATCCCTATGCGGCCAGCGTCAAGATTTTGGATTTGCCGGGGCTGCCCCCCAAGGGTGACGTGGTTGACTGGCTGGCGGCTGGCGGCACGTCCTCACAATTGAGGGCGTTAATGGAAGCGGCCCCGCTCTATCAGCCGCCCCAGGAAATCCCCAAAGAGGCCCCCTTGTCGCCCAAAGCGTCCCGGCTGGTGGTCATGGGAGTCCGATCATTCCTTTCTGAAGAAATCCCCCCGCGTGATTATATCTTGAACCCGGTAATACCAGAGCAGGGTTTGGTTATGCTTTATGCGGCGCGGGGTGTTGGTAAAACATTTATCGCCCTGAGCATTTCCGTAGCTGTGGCCAGCGGTGGGCCCCTATTTGCCTGGAAAGCCGAAAGACCCCGCCGGACCATCTACTTTGACGGAGAGATGCCGGCCAGGACCATGCAGGACCGGATAAGGGCCATTGAAGCGGGTGCGGGTTGTCAAATTGATGATGACTTTCTGCAGATCATGACCCCAGACAAGCAAGCGGATCGCATCATGCCGAATCTGAGCACACCTGAAGGCCAGGCGGAACTTGCCGAAATAGTCAGCGGTTTCGATTTCATCGTGATTGACAATCTGGCTACCCTTTGCCGGGGCCGCAAGGAAAATGAGGCGGAGTCTTGGGGTCAAATGCAGGAATGGTTATTGACCCTGAGGAGGGCCGGAAAATCCGTTCTACTGGTCCACCATGCCGGCAAGACCGGCGACCAGCGCGGGAGTTCGGCCAAAGAGGATATCCTTGATACGGTCATAAAACTATCCCGGTCAAATGAATATATGGCCGACCAAGGGGCGAAGTTCGACCTGGAGCTGACCAAGGCCAGAGGGATAACCGGGCCGGACGCGGAACCGTTCGAGGCCACACTTACCCAGTCCTATTTCAAGTCTGAGGGCTTGGCGTGGGAATACAGCCGCAAAGCCGACCGGGACAAGCGGAGGGTTCAGGAGCTCTTAAACGAGGAGCTCACCCAGCGCCAAATTGCGGACATAATGGGGGAGGGCTGGAACCTCACCAGGGTTAATCGGTTCATACACAAGCATAGCCTAAAAAAGAAGGGGCTTGTTTCATAATGGCCCGTCTTGTTTCACCCTGTTTCACTCTCATGAAACAAAATAATATAATAATAATATATATTTATTATGTTTGTTTCAGTGTTTCAATTTATATTCGCGCGCGCGTGAAACAGGCGAACCAGCCCCAAGCCGTGGCGATGGTCGAAAAAATCTCTCAGGCGATTCGACTGGAGACCGTCGCCCAACCCTTCCCTGTAGTTAGTTTCAGCCGAAAATGGGAAGCCGGATTGTGTGGGCCAGGATTTTTGAAACAAAACAAGGCGTTAGCTGGTGGCAATTGATAACATACGATATTATACGAGAATAGGGGTTTTTCTCGCATATGTTGGCTATTTTCGCATTAAATAGCATGGAAGCCAAGGGCAGGATAGTCAAAGTGGCACCACTTTCAAACCCTGCCCGCTTCTCAGCGGTAGCTTATTCGCCTTCGGCTCAACGAGGGGTATCAAACCGATTGATACCCTTGGCGGACTCCAGTAGAGGATAAAAAATGGGACTTCGAGGCCCTGGAGCCCGGCCAAAACGGTCAAAACCCGAACCCCAGCCCCAGACCTGGGCAGACGAGGAACTGCCCCTCTGGCGGCGGATGGTTGCCTTTATCGAAAGCCTACCGGTAACGGCCGGGACCGAGGCCGGGAAAAACTTCCGCCTTCGCCCTTGGCAGAAAAAAATCATCCGGGGGATCTACGGTCCGACCCGGCGGGGCCGGCGGGTGGTCAAGACCGCCCTCCTGACCCTTGGCAGGAAGAACGGCAAGACCGGCCTGGCGGCCGTCCTGGCCCTGGCCCATTTGGTCGGCCCGGCTGTGGAATCCCGAGGCCAGATCTACAGCGCCGCTTGTGACAAAATCCAGGCCGCCCTGATCTACGATGAAATGGAGGCCATTATCCAGCGGGTGGACTGGATGGCGGCCCGATGCAATATCCAGAAGCACTATCGGATCATCACGGACCAGGAGAGCGGCACGGTTTACCGGGCCCTGTCGGCCGACGCCAAGAAGGCCCACCGGCTTTCCCCCTCCCTGGTCATTGCCGATGAGCTGGCCCAATGGCGGCACCGGGAGCTATGGGACAATCTGGTCACCGGGACCGGCGCCCGGGCCGAGCCTTTGATTCTGGCTGTGGGAACCCAGGCGGCCACCGATGACGCTCTGTTCTCCGAACTGGTGGACTATGGCGCCAAGGTCAACAGCGGGGAGATTAAAGACCCGACCTTTTACGCAGCCATTTATATTACCTCCGAAAGCGCGGACATTTGGGATGAGGCCTCCTGGTATGCGGCCAACCCGGCTCTTGGCGACTTCCGGAGCCTTCAAGAGATGCGGGACTTCGCGGCCCAGGCCCAGAGGATGCCGACCAAAGAGGCGGCCTTTCGGAACCTCTACCTCAATCAAAGGGTGGACAGTTCCCCCAGCTTCATCCGGCCGGCCGACTGGAAGGCTTGCGGAGAAGCGGTCGAACCCCAGGAGCTTTTCGGCCGGCCATGCTGGGCTGGCCTGGACTTGTCAGCCACCCAGGACTTGACGGCCCTGGAGCTTTTCTTTCCCGATGACGGCGGGGCGGTCCTGTCTTACTTCTGGCTGCCGGCCGAAGGAATCCGGGATAGGGCTGACCAGGATCGGGTGCCATACGACGTCTGGGCCAAACAGGGCCACTTGGAACTGACCCCGGGCCGGGCGGTGGACCGGGGCTTCATCGTGCGCCGGCTGGCCGGAGTTGCGGCCGATTATGATATCAAGGCCATCGGCTATGACCGCTGGCGGATGAACGAGGTTAAAAAGATTTTAGATGAAGAAGGGATCTCCCTGCCCTTGGTGGAATTCGGCCAGGGCCTAAAAGATATGGCCCCGGCCATTGATGAACTGGAGCGGCTGATCTTGGCTGGCAAGCTGAAGCATGGTGGCCACCCGGTCCTGACCATGTGCACGGCCAACGTCAAGATTGAACCGGACGCGGCCGGCAACCGGAAGTTCAGCAAGAAGCGGTCCACCGGCCGCATTGATGGAATGGTGGCCCTGGCCATGGCGGTGGGCCAGTGGGCCAAAGAGGCCAAGGCCGTGGCCTTTGTTTTTGACCCAGGTCTGCCGGTGTTTTTGGAGGGATAAAAAATGATTGACAACCGGAATTCATTTTGTTATACTGGCGGCAAGGTTGAGGCAATTTGCCCAAGAAGAACAAGCCCGACAAAAGGTCGCGCCATGAACGCACGAGAAATCACATACGCCTATGACTTTCTGTCCTTGAGTGTGCCGTCTAAAGAGTGTTTACCGGCATTAGGAATCCTTAACCCCACGATGCACAAGTGGGCACTTCGAGGATATTTCCCCCTGGAAAACGTGGGACGTGGAAGGGTTCTCTTTCTGAGCGGGGAACAGATTTTGCATCTTTATGCCTTGAACCTCATTTCAAATAACAGCGGCTCTCTGAAGCTTCACACTCGGGGATTACGTGATTGCGTTTCCTTTTATGCACACGAAATTTCACAGCTTGTCGATACGGACAAAGACTATACCACTTATTGTTGTTTGCGGTTCGTATTGAGCATCAGAAATCACGAATGGGTGTTATCCAATACTCCCCTTG
>JAITBV010000078.1 GCA_031283395.1 Candidatus Adiutrix sp. | reverse complement strand
GAGGCGGGGAGACCGGCCAGGAAGGCGCTTTCGGCCCAGGACAGGCCGTTGACGGACCGGCCCAGGTAAATCGAGGCCGCGGCCGCGAAACCCTCGGCCAGCCGGCCGCAGGGGGCCCGGTTGAGATATTCGGCCAGGATGCGGTCCTTGGAGTTGTGGCGCTCGATCAGCAGGGCCCACCACAACTCCTTGAGCTTGCGGTCCAGGGTCCGGGGCCCGGGGGTCAGGCCCCGGCTCAGGCGGGCCAACTGCATGGTGATGGTGGAGCCGCCGCTTACGATGCGTCCGGCCTTAAGGTTGCGCCAGCCGGCCCGCAAAAAGGCCAGGGGATCGAAGCCCGGGTGAAGACGGAAGCGCTTATCCTCGGCGGCCAGCACCGCGGCCACCAGGCGGGGGCTGAATTCGTCCAGGGGCCGTTCGGACCTCAGGGCCGGCCGGGGTGGCAGGAATTCCTTCAGGAGCCGGCCCTGGCGGTCCGTGACCCGGACCGACCAGTTCCACGTCTCCTCCGCCAAAGGGTCCGGCCAAAGGCCCAGGGCCAGCCAGAAGAGCCCGAGGGCCGCCAAGGCACCGACCGCCAGGGCCGGCCAGGCTCCCCGTTTCCGTCCGTCCGGCCGCTTTTGGCGCATATGGGGGGAATTCAGGCGGTGCCGGCGAAGAGGAAGGCGTTCTTGCCCCTCTTTTTGACCATATACATGGCCTCGTCGGCCGCGGCCAGGAGGGCGAAGCCTTCGGCGCCGTGGTCGGGAAACAAGGCGATGCCTATGCTGGCTCCGACCTGGCAGTGGGCGCCGTGAAACTCGATGGGCTCGGACAGGTTTTCAATGATCTTGGCGGCCACGAAGCCGGCGTCTTCCGGGCGGGCCAGGTTGGCCAGCACGGCCAGAAACTCGTCGCCGCCCAGGCGCCCCACCAGGTCGGATTCGCGGACGCTGTTCCGCAGCCTTTCGGCCACCGTGTGCAGCACCGTGTCGCCGACGGCGTGGCCGTAGGTGTCGTTGACGTCCTTGAAGCCGTCGAGGTCTATATACAGAAGCGCCACTTTGTAGCCGCCCCGTTTGGCCAGGCTGAGGATCTGCGCCAGGCTGTCCTTGGTCATTCTCAGGTTGGGCAGGCGGGTCAGGGGGTCATGGTTGGCCAGGTGCTCCACTTTGGCCAGGCGGCGCCAGGCCACGAGGGCCGCCAGATAGGCGCTGACGGTCTGCACCGTTTCCACGTCGCTCCGCCCCAGGCGGGGGCTGAAAGGCCGCTGTTCACCCAGCCGGCCCGTCACCAGGAGGGCCACGAGTTCGTTGCGCAAAAAAACCGGCACGGAAATGAGGAAGGGGAGCTTGAGGGTGTAGCGCAAACCGGCCAGGCGCCAGGATGGGTCGGCCCCGGTGATCAGGACCGGGGCCAGGGGATTGAGAAACTCCGGGTCGACTTCCAGCCGCCTGTCTTCCAGGGCCAGCCGCTCGGACTTTGAATAGCCCTGGAGCACGGAGGGTATAAAAAGGCCGCTGTCGGCCTCGGGCAGGAGAACGGCGGTGCGCCGCATATTCAGGGCGCGGTTCAGGCGCCGGCTGACCGAGGTGAAGAAGGCGTCGTTATCCAGGTCCCGCCCCAGGCCCACGGCCAGTTCGGCCATCAGTTTGAAGCCCTGCCGCCTCTGTTCCAGTTCCTGGCGCATGGCAATGGACTGGGTGTCGACCTGAAGCGTGCGGGCCAGGGTGTATTCGGACATCCGGCGCAGATAGGTCAACTCGCGGCGGAGTTCCTCGCTTTCGGTCCGGGGGGCGGTTTCGGACATCAGGGGGCCTCGCTGAACAGGGTCAGGACCCCGGTCCAGTCCAGGCTCCGGGACCGGCCCTTGACCGGGGCTATTTCCACGCCGGTGTAAATGCCCAGGAGCGGGACCCGGCCGGCAATCTCCCGCTGGATGATGACGGCGTCTTCTATGTCCAGCCCGGCGTGGCCGGCGGCGCGTCCGGCGCAGTCGATATAGGTGGCGAAGAGGGGACGGCGGCCGCCGAGACCGTCGAAGAGGGAGCCCACCTTGGGCGGTATATAGTCCAGATCCAGGCTGCGGTACATGACCTGGAATTCGGTGCCCTCTACCATGTCCGGCTCGAACATGACCAGCCCTCCCCGTTCCCGGTCCAGTCCCAGGCAGAGGCGGCTGGCGTAGCTTTCTTCCTTAAAGGGGGCCCATTTGTCCTCTTTGTTGACCCCCAGGATGAGGAAGAAGGGGTAGTCCTCGGTCCGGATGAAACGGCCCAGGAGCCGATCCAGGAAGGCCAGGGCCGGCTGGCCGTTTATTTCCAGGATGACCTGGCGGTCGGCCTTGGTGACCGTGAAATACCCGGTGCCCGGGTGGCAGCCGTGCATGATGATGCTGTCCAGGCGGATATTTCCGGAAAAGATCAGGGCCAGGGCGCTGTGCTGGCCCAGGTCGTGGCCGGTCCATTGCCAGTAGGGCGAACAGGCGTAATCGGCCATCAGGCCGGCCCCCACCAGGGCCGGCATAAAGCCCAGGCCCCGCTCCAGACCTTTAAGGAAGGGGGTGGCCATAATCAGGCGCAGGTCACCCTGGGAGCGGTTGACGGCATCGTAAAAAAGCATGACGGGCGAAGTGTCGGTGAGGCTGAGAGCGGCCAGTTTCCGGCCGAGTTCAAGCCCGGCCTCTTCCTCATCCCGGTCAAGGCCGTCCTGGGTCAGG
>JAITBV010000283.1 GCA_031283395.1 Candidatus Adiutrix sp. | reverse complement strand
GGCGACGGACGTTTGGCCGACCTCCTCCTGAAGCAGGCGGACCAAAGCTGGACCCAGGGACGCCACGATGAGGCCAGGGGCCTGACCTCTTTCATCTTAGCCAACTACCCCGGCGATGTACGTTTGGCCGACCTCCTCCTGAAGCAGGCGGACCAAAGCTGGACCCAGGGACGCCACGATGAGGCCAGGGGCCTGACCTCTTTCATCTTAGCCAACTACCCCGGCGACGGACGCCTGGCCGACCTCCTCTTCAAGCTGGAGGATCAGAGCTGGACCCGGGAACGCTATGACGAGAGCCGGGAATTGACCGCCCTGATCCAGGCCAACTACCCGGCCGACGAACGTCTGGCCGGACTTTTCCTCCGCCGGGCGGAAGGGAATTGGGGCCGGGGCCGTTTTGATGCCGCGCTGGAGGATTGGAACGGCTTCCGCCGGGACTTTCCTGAAAATGGGCAGGTGGGGCGGAGCTATGTGGACCAATACAGAAAAATGGTGGCCGCCGGCCTGTCTTCCGAAGCCTTCCAACTGGCTGAGGAATACCGCGGTCTCCGACCCCAGGATGCGGATTCTCAGGCCGACCTGATGCTGGAACAGGCCAAGGACTATTTCGCCCTGAACCGGCCGGACGAGGGCCTGGCCATGTGGAACCGCTTCCGGCAGACCTTCCCCGAGGACGGGCGGAACGCCGACCTCCTGCTCATCCAGGCCCGCCGGGAACTCAGGTCCGGGCTGGGGGATGAAGCCCTGGGCCATTATCGGCAGTTCCTGGCCCAATACGAAAAAGACGGGCGTCTGGCGGACATTTACCTGGAAACCGCCGCGGCCGAGGTCAGCCTCAATCAGCGGGCCGAGGCCTGGGAGCGTTTGAACAACTACATTACCGCCTTCCCCGCCCATTCGGGGCGCCCCAAGGCCATCATGGATGCCGTGGACCTGGGCCGGTCGCTCGGCCGCTTGCCTGAGGCGGTGGGGCTTTTGGGCGTCTTCCGCCGCGACTACCCGGATTCCCCCTCGACGCCGGGCACTTTCATGGCCGAGGCCCGTTTGAGGCTGACCATCGGCGACCAGGCCGGGGCCGTCACCACCCTGGAAAACGGCGTACTGAGCCGGCCGGAAGTTGACCTGGACCCGCAGGCCCAGGCCCTGTTGACCGAACTCTACCTGGAGGAGGGACGGGTGGAAGACTGGGCCGCCCTGGTGGAAAAAAATCTGAACCGGGCCGAAAGAGGTCCGGCCCCTTCGAACCGCTTCCAGAAATATTACCAGTTGGCCCAGGTCTACCAGGAACTGGGGCGCAACCCCGATGTCGAGCGCAACCTCGATTCAGCCCTGGCCAACCGAGACGGCGGGGTCTCCGCTGAAAATCTCTACGCCGTGGCCCAGGGCTATAAACGCCTTTTAAGGTCGGATAAATACCGGTCCACCCTGCTTTTGGTCAGGGAGACCAACGATCCATTCTGGCAGAAAATAGCGGCTGATGAACTGGCCGCCGGAACCAGCGGCTGAAATGCCGAAATGAGAAGACGACCCCCGGGACCCCCGGCCGGGGGGCCCTGGGGTCGCCTCTAGGGGATGTTCATTCAGGCCTTTTTGGCGGCTGGTTTTTTGGCCGCGGGCTTCTTGGCCGCGGGCTTGGCTGCGGGTTTCTTGACCGCGGGCTTGGCTGCGGGCTTTTTGACCGCGGGTTTCTTGGCCGCGGGCTTGGCTGCGGGCTTGGCCGCCGGTTTCTTGGCCGCGGGCTTGGCTACTGGTTTCTTGGCCGCGGGCTTGGCCGCGGGTTTCTTGGCCGCGGGCTTGGCCGCGGGTTTCTTGGCCGCGGGTTTGGCCGCGGGCTTCTTGGCCGCGGGTTTGACAGTGGTTTTCTTGGCTGCCGGCTTGGTGGCGGTGGCGGCCTGGCGTTCGGCGACGGCGGCTTGACCGGCGGCCAAACGGGCTACTGGAACCCGGAAAGAAGAACAGGAAACGTAGTTCATAGCTACCTCGTTACAGAATTTGACGGTGTCAGGATCACCGCCATGTTCACCACAAATGCCAATCTTGAGGGCGGGATTGATCGACCGGCCTTTTTCAATGGCCAGCCGGATCAAAGCGCCCACACCTTCCACGTCAATAGTAACAAAAGGATCCTTTTCCCAGATGCCCTCTATGAGATAGTTGGGCAGGAACTTGCCCGAGTCGTCCCGGCTGAGGCCGAAGGTCGTCTGCGTAAGGTCGTTGGTGCCGAAAGAAAAGAATTCAGCCCCGGCGGCGACTAACTTGTCAGCCACCAGGGCGGCCCGGGGCAGTTCGATCATGGTGCCCACGAGGTATTTGAAGCGGATCCCGGTTTCCGCCATGACCTCTTTGGCCGCCTGGTCCACTATGGCTTTCTGAAGGCCGAATTCCCGTTCATGGCCCACCAGGGGGATCATGATCTCCGGCAGCACCTTTATTTTTTCAGCAACCGCCTTGGCCGCGGCCTCGAAAATGGCCCGGGCCTGCATGGCCGTTATTTCCGGATATACCACGCCCAGGCGGCAGCCGCGGTGGCCCAGCATGGGGTTTTGTTCCTGAAGTTCAGTAGCCGTGTTGCGGATGCGGGCCCGGTCCTCGCCCAGGTATCTGGCCAGATCGCTGATTTCCTCTTCGGTGTGGGGGAGGAACTCATGGAGCGGCGGGTCCAGGGTGCGGATGGTCACCGGCAGACCGTCCATGGCTTTAAATATGCCTAAAAAATCGTCCCGCTGCATGGGCAGGAGCTTGTCCAGGGCCATCTGGCGGCCTACATGGTCGGTGGCCAGGATCATTTCGCGCATGGCGGTGATGCGGTCCGGGGCGAAGAACATATGCTCGGTGCGGCACAGGCCGATGCCTTCGGCCCCCAGTTCCCTGGCCACCTTGGCATCGTTAGGCGTGTCGGCATTGGCGCGCACGCCCAGGCGTTTGAGACCGCCGGCCCACTTCATGAGGGTGGAGAAATCACCGGTCAGACGGGCGTCGATGGTGTGAAGCTGGCCGAGGATGACCTCGCCCTTGGCGCCGTCGAGGGATATCCAGTCGCCTTCCCGGATCGTCAGGCCGGACTTGGTGTAGAATTCCTTGTGCTCGTAGCTGACCCTGATGTCGCTGACCCCGGCCACGCAGGTCTTGCCCATGCCCCGGGCCACCACCGCGGCATGGCTGGTCATGCCGCCCCGGGCGGTCAGGATGCCCTGGGCGCTGAACATGCCGCTGATGTCCTCCGCGTTG
>JAITBV010000213.1 GCA_031283395.1 Candidatus Adiutrix sp. | reverse complement strand
GTGTGCTCTTCCGATCTAGGCCCTGCATGGTGGTGGCGATGTCCGCCCGCATCATTTCGCGGATGGCCAGGCCGGCGGCGTCGTCGGCCGCGCTGGTGATCCGGAGACCCGAGGACAGGCGCTGCACGCTGGTGGAGAGGCTCTTGTAGGCATTGCGCCGGTTGCGCGTGGCATTCATGGCCATGAGGTTGTGGTTGATGATAAGAGACATAAGATTCCCCTTTCTTGAGGTCCCCTTGGCTAAGGGGCAGCATCCCTGCTGGTTCTGTTGGGGCGGCTTCCGGCCGGCCCCGGCTTGTTTAAGTTTGGTTACTATTTGAGCGCCCCGGCCAAAATTTGGCCAAAAAGAGCGCGAAAAATCCCTGTCCGGCCGCAGAGGATCTGACGGCCGGCGTTTTTAGACCGGTAATTTGTCGGGTCGGCGAAACCGCCGTTTAAGGTGGAACGGATGTATTAAAAGAAGGATAAGCCATAGGGTTTTTACCTTTATTCAGTTTATTTAATTAACGCTTCCAGAAAGGTCCGGCCGCGCCGCACTTTGAGGGCGGGAGGCGGAGTTATTTTATTTATCGACTGATAAATATTTGAAGTTAAGACATTTTTTTTGACAATCGACTTGAAGGGAGGGGGAAGGTTTTTTGTTTTTTGTTTGAAAACCGGGGAGGAAATTTAAACCGGAATCGAAAAATTTGTTAAGCCAAGGGAGGATTTTTAAACAACGGTTTAACAGTTTGCCAAATCACTTGAGGTTTTTCTGATGCGGGGAAGAGCGGGGCTACGCCCCGCTCTTCCCCGCCAAACAAAAGCCCCGCCTTGGGGGGCGGGGCTTTTTGGCGCGGCGGCCATGGGCTTTCGCCCAGGACCGCCGACGGGACGATCGGTTAACGGATGAGGGAGAGGGCCAGTTGGCTCAGGCTGTTGGCCTGGGCCAGCATGCCGGTGGCCGCCTGGGTGAGAACGTTGTTCTTGGTGAACTCGGTCATTTCCCGGGCCACGTCCACATCCGAGATGCGGCTTTCCGAGGCCGGGAGGTTCTCGGCCTGGATCTCCAGGTTGGTCATGGTGTTTTCCAGCCGGTTCTGGAGAGCGCCGAGATCGGCCCTTATCTTGTCTTTGACATCAATGGAATAGTTCAGGGCTTCCAGGGCTTCCTGGGCGTGGCTCTGGGTGCGCACATCGGCCCCGGCCCAGAGGCCGTCGGCGGCGTCCTGGGTCTCCACGAAGCTGTGGCGGTCCAGGCCGTTGATGATGGAGTCGTAACCGTCGAACAGGCCCGGCAGCTTGATGTCTCTGGCCGCGGCTATCCACAGGTCGCGGGCGTCACCCACGTCCTTGCCGCTCAAGACCACGTTCCAGACCTCGTTGCCCCCGGTCTCCTTGGTCAGGATGGGCTTCATCTTGCCCCAGACGCCGGCGGCCGTGCTGCCCAAAGTGAAATTGGTGCCCGCGCTGACCCAACGGTGATCACCGGGGGCCATGCCCTTCGTGTTTTCCACGTTCTCGAAGGCCACGTATTCAGACCGCATCTTCTGGGACATCTGGTCAACATCGTAAACGTCGCAGGCCAAAAGGTTGTTGTATTCCCCGCCTTCCTTGTTGAACACGTAAAGGACGGTGGAATCGTTCTGGTCCAGCATGGCCCAGAACTGGCTGTCCTTGTTTTCATTGATGGCCTTGGCCAGGGAATAGGCGTTGAAATAGCCGCCCGTCCCGTCACCCACCTGGTAGATATTCTTGCCCGGATCAACGTAACCCGCGACCTGCTCATCCACGCTTCCTCTTTTCATTGTGACGTTGGAAGCGCTGGTGAAGAAGATCTGGCTCTTATTCTTAAGGATGTCGGCTGTGACCTTGATGTTCATATCCGCCAAAGGCGCGAGAGCCGACACGAAATCGGAGAAGCTGCCGGGATCGCCCGTCCAGGCCGGCCTGAATTCTTCGAAGCCGTTGCCCTCCAGTGCCTTGCCCAAAGCCACGTCATCGGTCCAATATGCGCCGTTCCAATAGACGCCCGTTCCGATGGTGCTGTTTAGGACATTGGCGTTGATGCTGGTAATACGGGTTGTCAGGTCGGTGGTGTCAAAGGCGGCGCCCCCCAGAAGGAGGCCGGCGGTTACAGGAGCATTTTGACTAGCCCCCAGATTCTGCAGAGTGCCGCCAGCGCCGCCATATGACACCTGGCTTAAGCCCAAGGCCTTGCCGATGCTCGCGGAAGTCGTCCATACGCCTGTCGAATCGTCACCCCAGACCTGAAGCGGTCCCCCGCCGATAATTTCATTCTTATTTGCGGCTTGAACGAATCCGCCCGCTCCGCCGATGTTATAATGGGCATAGGCGGAAGCCATAATAGTTGCCAAAGTCGCAGTACCGCTATTCCAATCAGCGACACTGAACGTAAACGCCTGCCAATTATTAGCATCCAGTTTGGCAAGAGCCGAATGGGTCGTCCACTGGGTTGGGTCATTCACATTCACCCAGAGATTATTGACTGTCGCGGAGCCGGCATCATTGCCCAAAACGCCATTGAAGGTAAAGTTAGCTGCTGTAAAAGCGACCATGGTGCCGGCGGAATTGAACGACACGCCCATCGCCATCAACTCGTCGAAAATCTGCTGGCCCGTCGCGGATGTGTAAACGCTGCCGCCCGCCTTGGCCTGCAGGATATCCAAGGCTATTTGCACGGAAGTGGCGTTGGTATAGCCTTTGGCGATCGTCCCGGCAGTGGCGCTGAGAAACAGGCCGCCATTGTTCATCCGATCGATAATCATTGCAAGTTCCGCGCGGGCGGCTTCCATATCGGGGGCGTTCTTCAGGATGGTGCTGATCTCCGCCGAACCCCAGCCCAGGAGACCTTGCAAGCCGGCGTTGTTGGTGAACATGCTGTTTTCAGCGTTGCCGGCCCTCAAACCCGCAACCCTGTAAAGATATTCGAAAGTGGCGATGGTGGCCAAGCCGCCTTCGGCCCTGGTCAGATCGCCCCAGACGTAAGCCTCGTCGCCCGCGCACACGGCCAAGCCGGCCCCGCTCATGATGGCGGCGGCGGCCCGGCCGGAGGTGTTATCCAGCTTAATGCCCACCCGGCTCTGGGTGCCGGCATTGACCTTGTCGATGAGGTCCTGAAGGCTCTCGCCGGCCTGGACTTCGTAGCGCCCGGCCAAATATTTGCCGGTCAA
>JAITBV010000187.1 GCA_031283395.1 Candidatus Adiutrix sp. | reverse complement strand
TCTTCCAGGGTGGGGGTGAGCTTGTCGATGCCGATGAGCGCCACGTGCACCCGGGGCAGGGTGTTCACCAGGCGGCCGTTGCCCTCGTTGGTGACGATGGCGATGGTGCCGGTTTCGGCCACGGCGAAGTTCGCGCCGGAAATGCCCATGTCGGCTTCTATGAACTTGCGGCGCAGTTCGCGGCGGGAGACCTTGACGAGCTTGCCGATGTCCTTGGCGTGCTTTTCATTGGTGGCGCGGGAAAAATCCTCGGCCACCTCGTCGCGGGGCAGGTGGATGGCGGGCATGACCATGTGCGATGGCGGCTCGTTGCGGAGCTGGATGATCCATTCGCCGAGATCCGTTTCCGCTATGGAAAGGCCGTCCTTTTCCAGCCGGTGGTTCAGGAGCGTCTCTTCCGCCGTCATCGACTTGGATTTGACTATCGTTTTGACCTTGTTCTCCCGCGCTATCCCGGCGATGATCTCGTTGGCCTCGGCGGCCGTTTTGGCGAAATGCACCTTGGCCCCGCGGTTTTCGGCCTCTTCTTTGAACTGCCCGAACAATTCGTCCATCCGCTTGGAGGAGGCGTCCTTGGCCGCGGCTATTTTGGCGATGATCTCGCGCTCCGGCACATCCTGGAAAATGGCGGTGCGGCTGGCGCGGTAATCCACGGCGAATTTGTCCAGGGCCTTGCGCAGAAAGGCGTTTTCCAGGCTTTCGTGCAGGGACTTGTGATAGGAGGAGAGGTCTTTAGGCGCGTCGTGCATGGCTATCCCTCCAACAGAATGACGTGTAATTCCAGGGGGCCATGGACACCGATGGCAAGTACCCGTTCAATGTCAGCCGTGCGGCTGGGGCCGGTGATGAAGGTGGTGTATTCGGGCCGGCCCGTCTTCTGCATATCCCTCAGCCTTGGGGCGATGCTCGCCAGGTCGGGCTTGATGGACGATTTACGCAGCAAAATCACGCTGCTTTCGCAGATCATGGTCGCCAGGCGCACCTCTTCGTCCGTGGTGTTGACCGCGCAGGTGCCGCTGGCGGCCACCGCGAAATCGGCCCAGGCCAGACCCACGTCAAAGCCGGCCAGATACTTGCGCAGCCCGCTTTTGATGGTTAGAAAACCCTTGGCCCCGCCTTCCTTTTCCAGGAGGGCGAATTCCTCGCCGCTTAAGCCGGGCGCGGCGATGATGCGCCGCGCCCGGGTGGGCAGCTTGTTTTCACTGGGCGGCCCGGTTTCCGTGCCCGGCTCCGGAGCGAGCAGTTCGCAGGGGGCCTTTTCTTCGCAAATGCGCACCACCAGCCTTAAGGCCTCCGCCGGGTCGGCGGCCTGGCTCACACGGGCGGCGACGAGTTCGGCTTTCTCCTTGAAGGCGCTGACGAGAGCCTGGGTTGATTCATCGGGCATATGATGTAATCCTTATTTAAGGCAGCGCTTCCGCATACAGTTCCACGGGATGTTTTACCGTTACGGCGTCCTTGTTTTGCGCCAGGATATCGGTCATCTGCATCATGCAGGCCGGGCAGCCCGTGGCCACCACCTTGGCGCCGGAACCGATCACGTTGTTCCGCTTGCGCTGGCTGATCTCCTTTGAAAGGTCGTAGTGGAAGAGGCTGAAGCTGCCCCCGCAGCCGCAGCAGCGGTCGGCTTCGGGCATTTCCACCAGTTCGTAGGCCGGGTTCAGCCTGATGACCGAGCGCGGCTGGTCGCTGATCCCCAGTGATTTTTTGAGATGGCAGGGGTCGTGGTAGGTGACTTTGCGCTGGTCCCCCTTTTGCGGCAGGGCCTCGGCCTTGAGAATGTCGATCAGGAAGGCGTTTATGTCAATGGCCTTGCCCGCCAGTTCCCGGGCCGTGGCCTGGTATTCCGCAGGCATCCCGGGGGCGAGATGCGGCCACCATTCCCTGAAGGCGGCGGTACAGGAGCCGCAGGGGGTGACGATGTGGCTGAAATCCCCCTTCTTGAGCGCGTCCACATTGGCCATGACCTGCTTGGCCGCCCCTTGTTGGTCTCCGGAGGCCAGGGCCGGCATCCCGCAACAGGTAAGCCCGGAAGGCATAAAGACGCCGACCCCGTAATGGGCGAAAACCTTAAGGCAGGCCTGGGCCATGCCGGTGTAGAGTTTGTCGCCCATGCAGCCCGGGAAGAAGGCGATCTTAAGGCCGCTTTTCCCGGGGGCCGTGTCCAGTTCGCCCACGGCGGAGTGCAGGGGCTTGGCCGGCGGCGACGGGATATGCCGGTCGCCGATGAACATGGACAAAAGGGGCGCGCAGACAGTATCCTGCGCGTTGTTCTGCTTGCGCATGACGATCCCCTGAAAGGGAAGGCCAAGGCGGGTCAGAGTGTTGAAAAGCCCGGGGTTGGCCAAAAGTGAACGGAAAATGAGCTTTTTGACCGTGGACAGGCCGAGATAGGCGGCCACTATATGGCGGGCTCTCATGAAGATATCCATGATGTTCACGCCGGACGGGCAGCTTACCTGGCAGGAGCCGCACAAAAGGCAGCGGTTCAGTTTATCGCTGACCGCTTCGGGGTCATCGATCATTTTGTGGGCCAGGTTTTCCAGGAGGGCGATCTTGCCGCGGGTGACATCGGCTTCCATCATCGTGACGCCGAACACGGGACACACGGCCTGGCAGAAGCCGCACTTCATGCAGCTTATGAGTTTGTCCTCCAATTCCATCAGAGAACCGACGAGGCTGTTTATATCGCTCATGGCTCAGATTCCCACGATCTTGGCGGGGTTCAGGAGTCCCTTGGGGTCAAGGGCCTTGCGCAGGCGCTGGGAAAAGAGAATGGTGCCGCGCGAGGTTTCCTTTTCCATCCACTTGGACTTGGCGATGCCTATGCCGTGCTCGCCCGACAGGGTGCCCCCCATGGAAAGCGCCACATCAAAGATTTCGTCCACGGCCTCCTCGACCCGGTGGAACTCCTCCTTGTCGCGTTTGTCGCAGAGTATGGTGGGATGGAGATTCCCGTCGCCCGCGTGGCCGAAAATGCCCATCTGGAGCTTGTATTTTTCGGCGATCTTGTAAAGGGCGGCCATCATGGCCGGGATCTTGGAGCGGGGCACGGTGGCGTCTTCCAGGACGCACGTGGGGCGCATGCGCGCCAGGACGGGCAGAGCCATGCGGCGGGCTTCCCAGATTTTCAATTTTTCGGCGGCGTCCTTGGCCACATGGATATGGCGCGCCTTGCAGTCCTGAAGCACTTTTTCCACGGCCGCGGCCTCATCCGCCACCTGGGCGGGATGCCCATCCACTTCGATCAGCAGTATGGCCTTGGCGTCCCGCGGCAGGCCCGCCTTGGTGTAGTCGTCCACATAGCAGATGGTGGCGTTGTCCAAAAGTTCCATGGTGCAGGGCACTACGTGGGCCGCGATGATGCCGGCCACGGCGTTGGCGGCCCCTTGTATGTCGTCGAACACGGCCATCATGGCCTTGTTGGCCTTGGGCGGAGGAACGAGTTTGAGGATGGCTTGGCTGATCACGCCTAGCGTGCCCTCGGACCCCGCCATCAAGCCGGCCATATTGTAGCCGGTGACGCACTTGACGGTGCGGGAGCCGGATTTCACCATGGCTCCGGTGGCGTCATACATCTCCAGGCCCATCACATAGTCCTTGGTGACGCCGTATTTCAGGCCGCGCAAGCCCCCCGCGTTTTCCGCTATGTTGCCCGCAATGGTGGAAACGGACTGGGAGCCGGGATCAGGCGGATAAAAGAGGCCGCTTTTTTCGGCCGCCACGGCGAACTGGGCGGTGACCACCCCCGGTTCGACCACGGCATATAGATCCTGCTCGTTGATTTCCAGGATCTTGGTGAGCCCGTTGGTAAGGATGACGCACGTTTCCGAACTGTCGGGGATAGTGCCGCCGGACAGGTTGGAACCAGCGCCGCGCACCGTCATGGGCACCCCGGCCTCGTAGCAGCGTTTGACGATCTCGCCGATCTGTTCCGTATTGACGGGGCGCACGACCACGGCGGGCACCACCGGAGGCAGCACCGCGGAATCATAGGAATAACTTTGGCGGTCCGCCTCGCTGGTCAGAACGTTTTCTTTTCCGAGCAAGGCCTCAAAATCTCGTATAAGTGCCTCGTTTGACATGGATGGCTCCGATCCGGGGTTGTTTAAGGTGAATAAAGTGTCTGGCTACAAATATTGTCAAGGCCAAAAAAACCGAAAGCCGGCGAAGCCGGCTTTCGGTGGCCCTTAAAGTCCCAGGCCGCTTAAGTCTTCCGCGCCTAATATTCGGTTTATGTCCAGTAGTATCTTGACGCTCTGGCTGACCTTGGCCATGCCCAGAATGTATTCGGTGTTCAGTTCGGCGCCGAAGGCTGGCGGAGCCTCGATTTCATCGGCCTTGATGTTGATGACCTCGGAGACGTAGTCCACCACTATGCCGATGTGCATGGGCTGGTCCGAAGCGGTCCCGCCGACATCCACCACTATGATGCTGGTGCGCTCGGTGTGCTCGATCTCCTCCATGCCGAATTTCAGGCGCAGGTCCACGACCGGAATGACCTTGCCGCGCAGGTTGATGACCCCTTTGACAAAGGTGGGAGTCTGGGGCACGGTGCGGATGGGCATCAGCCCGATGATTTCCCGGACGGTCAGGATGCCGATGCCGTATTCCTCGCGGGCCAGGGCGAAGGTCAGGTATTTGCCTTCCAAGGTCTTGCCCAAGCCGGTTATGGTCATATTTTGGGAACGGTCGTCGCTCATAAAATTCACTCCCGATAGCGTATTGAATGATCCGATCCCGGCCCTTCCGCCGGGTGGAGATAAAGATTAACCTAACACCTTATTTTCTATCACAGCGCCCCGGCTATGGCAAGTTCTATTTTTCAGACCAGCCGGCGCCCTTTTTCCGCGGCCGCCTCCAGGGCTTCGGCCAAAAGGCCCGAGAAACCGCCCATTTCCATCACCTGGAGGGCCTCGGCCGTGGTGCCCCCGGGGGAGGTGACCTGGTCCCTTAAGGCGGCCAGGTTCAGGTCCGGCTTGGCCCGGGCCGCCTCGGCCGAGCCCAGGGCGGTTTCCAGAACCAGTTTCCGGGCCGTCTCCCAGGTCAGCCCCAGGCGGACCGCGCCCCGGATCATGGCCTCCATCATCAGGAAGAAATAGGCCGGTCCCGAGCCGCTGACGGCCGTGCCCGCGTCAAACTTATCCTCCTCCAGTTCCTCCACCTCCCCCACGGCTTCAAAAATGGACCGGGCCTGGTCCAGGTGCTTCCGGGGAGTCCCCGGCGGGGCGCACATCAGGCTCATCCCCCTTCCCACCAGGGCCGGGAGGTTCGGCAGGACCCGGACCAGCCCGGCGGTTTTCGGCAGCTCCGCCCTGAGATCGGCTGTTTTGAGCCCGGCCGCGATGGAGATGAACAGCCGCCCCGGGGCCGCCGGCCGGATCTCTTCCAGGACCGCCCGCACCTGCTGGGGCTTGACGGCCACGATCACCACCGGGCATAGGGCCGCCAGTACCTGGTTGTTCGGGGCCGGGTGGAATTGGCGTTCTCCGGCCATTTCCAGCCACTCGCCCCCCGGCAGGTCGCTGGCCGCCTGGCGGGCGTAGGGTATCCGGCCCTGGCGGTCCAGGCCTTCGGATATGGCCTGGGCCATGCGGCCGTAACCCAGGAAACCAACTTCATATTTTTCATTTTTTTTCATCAGTCGCCTCCGGCGGTTGGTCGGTGGGATGCTCGCGGCGGTTGGTCATCAAAAGGATGCTCAGTTCGTAAAGGCCCATCAGGACCACCCCCAGGGCGACCTGGCTGACCACGTCCGGCGGGGTGATGAGGGCCCCCACGATGAAAAAGGCGATCACGGCGTAGCTCCGGTGGCGACGGAGCCCCTTGGCGTTCACCAAACCCAGATAGCTGAGGAACATAAGGATGAGAGGCAGTTGAAAGGCCAGGGCAAAGGCCAGGATAAGCCCCATGGCCAGGGACAGGTAACGGTCCGCGGCCGGGAACGGCTGAAGGACTTCGCTGGAAAAAGCCAGAAAAAACTTGAAAGTCAGGGGGAAGGCCAGGAAGTAGGCGAAGGCGGCCCCGCAGACCAACAGGACGGTGGCCAGGGCGGTCAGGGGCAGGACGGTCTTTTTTTCCCGCCCGGTCAGGGCCGGGGCCACGAAGGCCCAGGCCTGCCAGAGCCACCAGGGCGAGGACAGCAGGACGCCGGCCCAGAGGCTGGTCTTGAGCATCAGGAGAAAGGCGTCCTCCAGGCCGGTGAAGATCAGGGCCTGGCCGGCCGGAAGTTCTCTCAAAACCGGCCTCAAAAGATGGCCTATTAGGATCTCGGCTAAATTCCAGGCCAGAAGGCAGCCCGCCAAAACGCCCAGGAGGGCTTTGAATATCCGGCGGCGCAGTTCGCCCAGATGTTCCCACAAGCTCATCTCGCCGTCAGCCGGGGAGATCTCGGGCGGTCGGGAGTCGTCTTTCACGGGTTTCAAAAGGGCAGAAGGCCCGGGAGGTCAGGCAGGCCCAGGTCCTGGAACAGTTCCGGGAGTAATTTGGGGCCCGCGATCAAGACCCCGGCCGCCAATAAAATGAACAGCAAAATAAACACCGGGGCCTTGGAAGACCCGCCGTCCCGGGGCGCCTTTTCCGTGGGCAGGGGGCGGCCGCCGGGCTGGCTGTTGGGTTCCGGCCTGACCACGAACCTGTGGCCGCATTCCTGGCATTTTAGCTTGAGCTTGCGGCTGACCCGGGGAATATCGGCGGTGAATCGGCACTTGGGGCAGACCACGGTTTGGGTGTAGGCCGGGGCTAGGCCGGGGGCGCCCTGGCCATAGGCCGGGGTCTGAGCCTGGGCCTGGGCGTAGGGTTGGGGGCCGGGCGCTCTCTGGGGGGGGGGGGCCGGGTGGTCT
>JAITBV010000151.1 GCA_031283395.1 Candidatus Adiutrix sp. | reverse complement strand
CGTAAGAGCCGGAAGGGTTTGTCCTTGGCGGCTTCTACCACGCGCCTGAATGGGTCGTCCCAATGGTGGGAAGAGATAATCCCATTAATGCCCGTCGTTGGTCCCCTCGATATAGCGGGATAAGGCTCTAGCCGTTATTTTTTCGAACCTTCAAAAGGCGGTCATAGGGCGAAAAAAAGGGGCGGAGGAAACCCCGCCCCGATGTCCAGCCCCAGGGGGGCTTTAGTTATAGGTGAATCTCAGGCCCACCATGACCTCGTGGAGCCCGGCCCGCTTGTATTTGGCCTCGCCCGCGGGGTCATTCGCGGTGCCAGAGGACGCATGCACTTCACCGGCCCGCACGCTTTTGTGCGAATAATTGCCCTGGACAATGTCGCCGATGTGGAAATAGCGATAGCCCAGGTCCAGGAGCAGGCCCTCGGTCAGTTCAAAGGCCCCGCCGGCGTTCAGGCTCCAGACGAATTTTGTCAGGTTTTTTTTCGAGGTCGCACTGCGGCTATTGCCGGAGGTGGCTAAAGGTATTTCGCCTGGGGCTGGGGGGGGGAGTGGGTTTTGGCCATAATAGTGGAATTGGTCGTCCGTCAAGGTGTAAGTGTTGCTCCGGCTGATGAAGGCCAGCCCCAAACCGGCCCCTATATAGGGCGTGAAGGTGGTTTCGGTCTCTAAATCGAGAAAGACGTTGGCCATCAGGGTTTGAAAGCTGGTCTTCTGGTTGGTTTTGAAGGAGGAGTCGAGGTTTCCCGCTACGACGCCTGTTACGGTGCCGCCGGCTTCCGACCTGAAGGGGGATCTCAGGGTGAATTCCAGTTCCGTGCGCACGGGCGCCCCGTTTTCGGCGAAGTCATAGCCAATGGCTATGGCCCCGGCCAGGCCGGGCTTGAGAACGTTTTTGGAAGCCTTGGACGTCCCTCTGGACACAATGACAGGGGGAGGAGGAGGAGGAGGAGTAGAAGTTCCGTGATCGGCATCCAAATTGTAGTCGCCGGTGAACAGGGAAGCGCCGAGCTTGGGGGCCACATACCAGCCGTCGGCCTGGGCCCCGGCCTGGGCCGTGAAGCCGCCCCACGCCAAAAGGGCGGCCAGGATGAAACATAGATTTTTTTTCATGCTGAAACTCCTTGTTGCCTGGTTGAAAAACTATGGCCAGGGGCTTTCCGGCCCTTCGGCACTCATAAATTGCATATAAATTAACATAAATATAATATAATTACAACTACAAGATATGTAAATAAAATCCAATTTAGCCACCAAATATGGCCGCTAGGGATAAAAAAAGGGGAGCGGGGAAAATCCCCGCCCCCTTGTCCTTTGGTGAAGTATGATTTCTTACATTCTGTCAAAAGGGCATTTACTGGCCAGAATGGCTATGGCGATCACCAGAGCTATCATCGCGAGCAAAGTCCCCAGACCGTGGGGCTTGTTTTCCGCCCCGGTCTTGGCCGGCTCTTGCCGTTCATTGCTTTCCCGTTCCATGCCGACTCCTTTCAAAGTTTCAGTTGCCTTTATACGGGCTGTCATCATAATATGAAAACCAGCGTCCCGCAAACTGCCCCTCCCGGGCCGCGAACGGAAGGTTTAAGCCATGCCCGGCATTTTAGTCACCGGCTGCGCCGGATTCATAGGCGGACACATTCTCAGGCGCCTGATCTCCGAGGGCGTCGAAACAGTCGGCGTGGATGATTTCTCCACCGGCCTCCGTGAAAATATCGCCGACCTGGAAGGCCGTTTCCGCTTTGTGGAGGGCACGCTTTGCGACCCGGAGGTCTGCCGGCGCGCCGTTGAAGGCGTTACCGGCATCATCCACCAGGCCGCCATACCCTCGGTCCCCCGTTCCATCGACGACCCGCTGGCCTGTCTTCATTCCTCAATTACGGCCACGGCCACCCTCGTGAGCGCCGCCCGGGACGCGGGCGTCAGGCGCCTGGTCCAGGCGGCCAGTAGCGCCGCCTACGGCGACACCGAAGTCCTGCCGAATGTTGAGACCATGCCGCCTAAGCCCTTAAGCCCCTATGCCGTGGGTAAGCTGGCCCAGGAATACTACGCCCTGGCCGCGGCCCGCTGCTACGGGCTTGAAACCGTTTCCCTGAGGTATTTCAACGTTTTCGGCCCCGGCCAGAACCCAGACAGCGAATATGCCGCCGTGATCCCCAAATTTATCTCCCTTATGCTGGCCGGCCGGCCCCCCACCATCTACGGCGACGGTGAGCAATGCCGCGACTTCATCTACATCGACAATGTAGTGGCAGCCAACCTCGCCGCCCTCCGGCGCCCGGGGGTTTTTCAGGGTGAAGTCCTGAACATCGCCCAGGGGGAGGCCATGACCCTCAATGAATTGGTCCGCCATCTCAATATCGTCCTGGGGACCGATATCCGCCCCGTTTATGCGCCGGCGCGGGCTGGGGACATTCGGCGCAGTCAGGCCGATATCGGCCTGGCTGAAAAATTGCTCGGGTTCCGGGCCGGGATAGATGTCCGGGAGGGCTTGCGCCGGACGGTGGAGCATTACCGCCGGGCATTTTGAGCCTCTGTTTACCCCAGCTGGATCTTCACCAAAAGGTCGCCCCTGGTCCCGTCCGGTTTGGGCAGACCGTGGGCCGGGATCCTGAAGACGGCTCCGGCCCGGGCCCCGGGCTGAACGGTCAGGCGCAGGGGGGCGCCGGCCAGGGGCTGGACCAGGGGACGGCAGCCCCGGGCCAGGTCTTCGGCCTTGAGGATCAGGCGAGTGATCAGGTCCCAGCCCTGGCGCCTGAAATCGGGGTCCTGGCTCACGGCCAGGGTTATGATAAGGTGGCCGGGGCTCTGGCCGGCCCGGCCGGCCGGCCCCCGTCCCTTGAGCACGATTTTTTGGCCCTGGTGCGCCCCGGCCGGAACCGTCACCGCCATCTTGCTCACCCCGGCCGGCGTGTTGTAGGCCACGGTTTTTTCAGTGCCCAGGGCGGCTTCCCGGAAAGTCAGCTGGAGGGTGACGGTGATGTCCGGGGGGCGGGATTTGGGGGTTTTTTGGCCGAAGCCGGCGAACAGCTCATGGAAGAAGTCATGGTCACCGAGGTTCCGGCCGGTGGCCGGGCCCTGGCCGAAGATGCTCTTTAAGCTGTCCGGGACCTCGTCCTGGCCGAACAAGTCGAAAAAATCGCTGGGTTCAAAACCTTGGAAAATGTCTTTCTGGCTGAATTCGTTCTTGAACTCGGTAGGGCCCAGGGTGTCGTATTGGCGGCGCGTGGCGGCGCGGCTCAGGACAGCGTAGGCTTCGGCGATGATCTTGAAGCGTTCTTCGGCCACCCGGGAACCTGGGTTGCGGTCCGGATGCCAGTTTATGGCCAGCCGGCGGTAGGCTCTCTTGATTTCTTCGACCGAAGCCTGGCGTCCCACTCCCAGGACGGCGTAATAGTCAACCGTGGCCATTGACGCCTTCCGCCACGGCCCGGGCCCGGGCTCCCAGAGCTTCAAGGTGGT
>JAITBV010000148.1 GCA_031283395.1 Candidatus Adiutrix sp. | reverse complement strand
GCCTGATGACCGATGCCTGGCAGTCGCGTCAGATCGCCTCGCCCCGGTTCAGTCAGCTTGACCTTCGGCTGGAAGGCTTGAAGGCAGCCACTTTCGACCGCTTAAGCGGCCGGCCCGCCCGGCCCGCCGAATATTACCGGTTGGCCCTCTTGATGGACCGGTTGCGCGGTTGCGAAAACGGCTGGCTCATGGTGACTTAAATCAGGCACTCGTGGTTCTGGATTCCGGCCCTGAGGCCGGCCGTGCTCATAAGATAATTACGGACCGGCTTTTCCTTAACTAAAGACCGCGGCGGGCTCTTTCAAGAGCCCGCCGCATTTTTATAGGAAATGATAGGGGTCGATGTCGGCCGTGAGTTTAAGGCCGGCCGGGGTCGCTTTTTCCGCCAGGGGCAGCCAGGCGGCCAGAAAACGCCGGCGGGCCTCGGCCGTGGCCCCCCGGATGAGGATTTGGAAACGGTATTGTTCCCTCAGGCGGACCAGGGGGGCCGGGGCCGGCCCCAGTATTTCCAGGCCCGGTCCGGCGGCCAGATCGCGGCCGGCGGCGGCCGCCGCCTCGGCCGCGGCCTCCACGGCCGGGGCTTCCGGCCCGCTGAAACGGATGAGGGCCAGGCGGCTGAAGGGAGGGTAGCCCAATTCGCGCCGCGCCTGTATCTCGGACTGGAAAAATGCCCGGTAGTCGTGGGCCGCGGCGGCCCGGAGCGCGGGATGGCGGGGATTGAGGGTCTGGACGATCACCGTCCCCGGGACCGCGCCCCGTCCGGCCCGTCCGGCCACCTGGGTCAGGAGTTGAAAAGTGCGTTCCGCGGCCCGGAAGTCCGGGAGGTTCAGGCCCAGGTCGGCGTCCACCACGCCCACCAGGGTCAGGTTGGGGAAGTCATGGCCCTTGGCCGCCATCTGGGTGCCCACCAGGAGGTTGAACTCGCCCCGGGCAAACCCGTCGAGGATGCTTTTCAGGGTCCCCTTGCGCCGGGTGGAATCGGTGTCCAGGCGAGCCCCCCGGACCTGGGGGCGGGTTTCGGCGGCTATTCTCAGGAGCTTCTCCGTCCCCACGCCGAAATAGCGGACCAGGGGGGCCAGACAGTGGGGGCAGCCCGCCGGCGGATCGGCCCGGTAGCCGCAGGCGTGGCAAACCAGGCTCTGGCCCCGGTCCAGGGTGGCGTGGCCGGCCTCATCCGTTTCCGGCCCCCGGGGACCGTGGAGGGTCAGGGAACGGCTGCAGTGGGGGCATTCCAGGACTTGGCCGCATTTGAGGCACATCGGCAGGTTGGCCAGGCCCCGGCGGTTGAGAAACAGCAGGGCCTGTTCCCCCCGGTCCAGGGTCTCGGTCAGGGCCCGGTCCAAGGCCGGGCTCAGAGGCCGCCGGCCCCGGGCCGGCTCCGCCCGCTGGTCGACGATGACCACCCGGGGCAGGACGGCGGCGCCCGGGCGTTCGCTCATTTCCAGAAGGGTCAGCCGGCCGCCCAGGGCCGCCTGGTAGCTTTCAAAAGACGGGGTGGCCGAGCCCAGGATCAGGACGGCCGAGGCCTGTCCGGCCCGCCAGCGGGCCAGGTCCCGGCCGTTGTAGCGCAGGCCGTCATCCTGCTTATAGGCCGGGTCGTGCTCCTCGTCCACCACCACCAGGCCCAGGTTTTCCAGGGGGGCGAAGACGGCGCTCCTGGCCCCCAGGACCACCGGGGCCAGCCCCCGGCGGATGCGCCGCCACTGGTCATGCCGCTGGGCCGCCGACAGGCCGGAATGGAGCACCGCCACCCGCTCCTCGCCCAGGCGGCTTTTAAGGAGCCTTTCCAGGCCCAGGGTCAGGCCTATTTCCGGGGTCAGCCATAAGACCTCGCGGCCGGCGGCCAGGGCCGCGGCCGCGGCCCGAAGATAGACTTCGGTCTTGCCGCTGCCGGTGACGCCGAAGAGCAGAAATTCCCGATCGCTTGCGCCGGCCAGGGCGGTTTCCAGGGCGGCCAGGGCCCGGCTCTGCTGGGGCGTCAGGTCGGGGAGCGGCCCCGGGTCGGCCGGGGCCAGGGCCCGATCCGGGTCGTCGCGGAACACTTCCCGGGCTGAAAGCACGATGAGGCCCTTGGCCGCCAGGCTCCGGGCCTGGGTCAGGGGGCGGGGGAGGTAATGGGAGAAATAGCTCAGGGGCTTGGCCGGGCCATCTTTGGCCAAGTGCCAGAGGGCCGCTTCCCTGGAGCCCAGCCGCTTGGGCTCGGCCGGCGGCTGCCCGGCCGGGGCCAGCCACCATTCGGTCCGGGTCCCGGCGGCTTTGAGGTCCAGGCGCCAGCCGGGCCTGGCTTGGCCGGAGGCGGTCAGGCGGCGGGCGGCCTGGTCCAGCCCTTCGGCGGAGAGGCTTTTCAGATCCAGGCCCTCGGCCCCGGCCTGCCTGAGGCGGGCCAGGAGTTCGGCTTCGGCTCCCAGGAGAAAGGAGGAGGCGGTTTCCGTCGGCTTAAGCACCCGGGTCAGGCCCGGAGCCAGGCCGCCGGGCAGGATCTCCCGGGCTGCCTGCCCGGGCGGGTAGTGGTAGTAGCGGGCTATGAAATGAATGAGGCGGGAGAGCCCGGGGCCGAAGAGAGGCTCCGGCCCGATGATCTCCAGGAGGGGTTTGAGCCGGGCCGGAGGCGGCGTCCGGCCCAGAGCCAGGATATAGCCCACGGCCGGCCGGGCGCCCAAGGGCGCCAGGACGGCCTGGCCGACTTGGGCGGCCCCTTCCAGTTCCGGTGGCACGAGGTAGCTGAAGAGTCCGGCCACCCGGGCGGCCACCGCCACCTGGGCTGTCAGGGGGGTTATTCCGAGCGCCAGACGCGCAAGGCCGTGACCAGGAGGTCGACTTCGGTTTCCAGGGCCTGGAAATCCTCGTCTATCCCGGCGGTATCTTTTTCGCGGCCCTTAAGTTCCAGCTTTTTGGCGCCTTCAAAAGCGCCGCCGGTGGAAAATATGCCTATCATGCCCTTGATGGTGTGGGCCTCGGGCATGAAGGTCTCCGGATTTTTGTCCGCCACGCCCTTCTTCAGTTCGGTCATTCGGGTGGCGATACGCTCCAGAAACAGATCAATGCTCTCAAACAGCAGTTCCTCGTCATCCATGAAGTTTTCCAGGATGGCGGCTCTATTCAATTCCGGGGCCACGCTTTTGCCTCCATTGTCGCTGTGTTGTTCGCGCCTTATGAAATGTTGTTCCACGGCGGCGATCAGATCCTGAGGTTTGAAAGGTTTGGACACATAGCCGGACATGCCGGCGTTAAGGAAAGTTTCCTGGTCGCCCGGCAGGGCGTGGGCGGTCATGGCCACCACCGGCAGGCCCGGGCCGTATTTTTCCGGCTCGGCCCGGATGTGACGGACAGCGGTCAGGCCGTCCATGACCGGCATCTGGATATCCATCAGCACCACGTCAAAACCGCCGCCGGCGATGGCCGTCAGCGCTTCCTGCCCGTCGGCGGCCACGGAGGTGTTATGCCCCCGTTTGGTCAAAAGAGTCGCGGCCAGCTTCTGGTTGAGCTGGTTGTCGTCGACCACCAGTATTTTGCGCGGATTTTCAGTTTTAGTCAACTGGTCGCCGGTTTTTTCTCGGTCGGCCGGGGTTCCGGCCCGGGTCTTCCGGTCGGCGGTCCCGGCCAGGACGGTCCGGAGGCATTCGCTCAGGGCTTCGGCGTTCACGGGCTGGTCCAGGAAGGCGATGCGGAGGTCGTCCTGCCTGTCGTCCAAATCGCCCCGGCGGTCGGAATCAGCCGGGATCAGAAAGATCACCGGGGTCTGGGGGCGCTCCTGATGAAGGCGGTCTATCAATTCTTTCGGTTCTGAGCCCGGCATCAGGCCGTCGAGGATAAAGACATCCGGCTTGACCTCGGGCCGGCTTTTCAGAAAATCCAGGGTCTCCGCCCCGCTGTCGAAGGTCTGGGCCGTAAGGTCCAACCGGGCCAGGTAGCCTTTCAGGATCGTGCAGTTGATTTCGTTGGCGTCGGTCAGGACGGCCAGGCGGCCTTTAAGTTCTTCTTTGGACAGGGGCTTTTCCGCGGCCCGGGCGGCCTCGGCGCCCGGGGCCGGGGCCCGGGGCAGATCGATGACCGCGGTGAACAGGCTGCCCCGGCCCGGCTCGGAATCCACGCTCATGGCCCCACCCATGAGTTCCACCAGCCGCTTGGTGACGGCCAGCCCCAGGCCCGAGCCGCCGGTGGTCCGGGTCAGGGAACTGTCGGCCCGGGTGAAGGGGTCGAAAATGGTTTTCAGGCGTTCCAGCTCAATGCCAATGCCGGTGTCCTGAACCAGAAACTCCAGGCGGTCGAGATCGGCTCCGGCCCCGGCCTGGCGGACCGTAAGTTCCACGCCGCCCTGGGCGGTGAATTTGAAGGCGTTGCTCAGAAGAAAATTCAGGATCTGCCTCAATCTCAGGGCGTCACCCAGCCGCCAGACGCCTATCTGCTCCTCCAGCCGCCAGTGGAAGGTCAGGTTTTTTTCGCGGCCGGTGGCCGCGTAAATCTGGGACAGGCGGCCCAGAAGCTCCAGGAGGTTGAACCTGCGGCTTTCAGTGACCATCAGCCCGTCTTCCAGCTTGGAGAGGTCCAAAAGATCGTTGATCTGCTCCAGGAGGACGGCGGCCGACTTTTTGACCTCCGTGAGATAGGAGCGCTGTTCGGAGGACAACTCGGTGAAGAGGGTCAGGTCGGTCATGCCGATGACCGCGTTCATGGGGGTTCTGATTTCGTGGCTGAGGTTGATGAGGAAATCGTTTTTGGCCTGCTTGGCCAACATGGCCCGGTGGGTGGCCACCGCCAGTTTGGATTCGGTCTTTTTGCGGCCTTCAGCTTCCTTCAGCAACCGGCCCTCGGCCTCTTCCACTTCCTCTTCCAGGGCCCCGGTGGCCCTGCCCACTTCAAAAGTCAGGGGCTTTAAGGCGAAAAACCACATCCCGAGAAGGGTGATGGCGAAAAATATGAGGAATATCTGGGTGGTCCTTATCATCTCCCTGGTCACCGGGTCGTAGAGATCGACTTCGGCCCCGGCGATGATCAACCACCAATCGGCTCCGTCCACCCGGCTCGCCCCGTAGGCCAGACCGTCCCGGCGGATGACTTGGTTGGCGCGGCTGTCCTTCTCGGCCAGGGCCATGACCTTTTGGATCTCCGGAGTCGGGCTCCAGCCGGCGCCGTGGGGGCCGTTTAAAACCAAAAGGTCGTCCTGGGTTCCCCGGGCGATGATATGGATCCGGGTGGGAAAGTGGAAGCGGTGGCCCTGTTCGGCCAGCCGGACCAGGGGGGCCGTATCCAGGGAGAAGAGGTCCAGGCCCAGCCTCTGCCCCGCCCGGCTCATAACGGGCGAGGCTAAAATAAGAAGCGGGGGGTCGGCAGGTTCCCGGGTAAAGGGGATCAGGAAGGGCGGAACCTGATCCTGGGCGCCGGCCCGTTCCGGGATAAAGGGGATCAGGAAGGGCGGAACCTGGTCCTCGGGCCCGGACGGCCGGAGGTAGAAGGATTCTCCCAGGGAGAAAATCACCTGGCCGTCAAGGTCAAGGCGGGTCAGGCCCTTAAGGCCGGAGTCCGTTTCGGTCAGGCGGGTGAAGAGCTCCAGGCTCTGGCCGGTCAGGGACTCGCGGTCGATGCGGCCCTCGTAGTAAGATTCCAGGTTCCGGCGGCCGGAGTCGCTATGGGAATAGCGGCCGGCGGCCGAGACCGTAAGCCGCAGCCATTCGGTGATGCCGGCGGCCTGGTAGCCGGCGGAAGTCTGCAGACTCTCCAGGGCCGTATCCCGTATCTGCCAGTAGAAGTGGTAAGTCGCGCTCCCGAAGGACACCAGGCCCATAGAGATGTTGGCCATGATAAAATAGAGCATTATGGATAGTTTAAGGTTTTTCGGCGCATGCGGAACCATGGTCATACATCCGTTCAGAAGGCTGCAAAAAAGATTTTCAGGTAAATATACCAATTATACTGTAGTCTCAGCCGGGCTTCAAGGCATATGTTGTGAGCCTCCCGCGGGCCGGAAATGTTTATCCCTCAGGCCGTCAGTCAGGTCGAGCCCACCCGGGACCGGGGGCCGGGCTTGGCGTAAGCGGGGTAAGTGTGTTATAATTGATATAGATGTTCGGCCCTAATAAAGAGGCCGGATTCGCCAATGTGTGGCTTTTTGTTCCATCCGGTGGGAAATCATGCGGAAAAGGTTGTTATTGGCCGTCCTGGCCACGATTCTCTGTCTGAGTCCCGGCCTGGCCCTGGGGCAGACGGGCGGCGGGGCCGCCCTGCCGGACGCCGCCTATTCCGGGTTGGACGCGGAAAAGGACACCCTGCACCTAAACACCATCGGGGCCTTCAGCGCCGGTTTTGTCCTGCAGGCCTACGGTTATATCGGCGTGCTGGCCGATGTTCTCTACAAGGAGGTCTATGCCCCGGACCTGGTCAGGACCATGCTCGGCGAGACCGTCACCTATATGCGCAACGTCAACGCCCAGCTTCTGAAATACCGGTCCGGCCCGCCCATCGCCCAGGGCGACCTGGAATTCATAGCCGCCATCATGGAAATCATCAATCATCTCATCGCCGAAGCCGAGGCCCTGTCCTCCTTCACCCAGACCAAAAGCGACAGCGACCTGCGGCGCTACGACGAGGCCCGCAACAACGCCTGGAAGAGCATCCAAAAGACGTTCAAGGTCAAGTGAGACTTCAGACCAAACGCGGCCGGAGGCCCTGAAACACAATGATCAAAGCCAATGACCGCCTTTATGCTGATCATGGCCCGGGCGATCCGGAGGCCAAGCCCCGGCCCCAGATCATGGTGGTGGACGATGACCCGGTCATCGGCTGCGTTCTGGCCGGCGCTCTGAACCGGGCCGGCTTCGAGGTTGAGATATTTCACCATGCCCTCCACGCTCTGGATTCTTTGGACAGCCATAAGGCGGACGGCCATAAGCCGGAGGTGGCCGTGGTGGACTGGGTCATGCCGGACATGGACGGCCTGAGCCTGATCGACCGTCTCAAGGCCAGGATCCCGGATCTCACGACCATCCGCATCACCAGCCACGGCGAACACGAGGTGGTGGAGCAGGCCCATCGGAACGGGCGGGTGGACATGGTGCTGGACAAGCCCTTCAACCTGTCCGATTTCCTCAATACGGTTTCTTCCAGTATCCGCAATAAGGCCGCGGCCCCCGAGCCGGCCCCCGAACCGGCCTCCGATCCACTGCCGGAACGGACCGGCTCGGCCGGCCGGCCGGAACACGTCCGCGGCACCCTGGCCGGCTGGCTGGTCCTGGACGGGCGGGAGGCCTATTTCGAACATATCCTGGAAAGCCTCATCGACGCGGTGATGATGCTTGACCGTAAAGGCCGGGTCATTTATTACAATAACGGCGCCCAGCGCATGTTCTGCTTCCGGGACCAGGACGAAGTCAGCCTGTCGCTGCCGGATTTCTGCCCCCCGGACAACGCTCTGGCCAGCATGTTCGCCCACTTTTTCGGGCCCCATCCGCCGGTGCAGGAGCAGAGCGAGGGGTATTTCATAAAGGCCGGCGGAACCAGGTTCTACACCATTTTTTCAGCCTCGCTCTTTCAGGCCGGCAGCCACGGCTCGGCCGTGCTCCTGGTCGTCAAGGACATCAACGCCAGCCATCTGATTTTCGAGCAGGCTACGGCCGAGACCCGCAAGTTGGAGAAGCTGGCCCTGACCGATCCCCTGACCGGCATCTACAACCGCCGCCACTTCGACCAGCGGCTGGCCGAGGAGTTCCGGCGGGTGGAGAGGTACCGCTCGCCCCTGACCCTGGTGATGATAGACTTTGACCATTTCAAGAAAATCAACGATCGCTTCGGCCACCTGGTGGGCGATCAGGTGCTGCGGCAGGGGGCGGAAGTCTTCGGCCAGGCCCTCAGGGACGTGGACACCCTGTCCCGCTGGGGCGGCGAGGAATACATGGTGCTTTTGCCGGAGACGAACGGAGAAATGGGGCTGGGCGTGGTCCAGCGCCTCCATCGGCTCATCTGTGAACCGGAACAGTGGGAAAAGCTGGCCCCGGGCCTCAGGGTGACGGTGAGCATAGGGATGATCAGTCTGCCCTGGGCCGAAGGCCGGTCGCTGTCGCTTACCGAGGTCCTGGACACCATGGACCGGGCCCTCTACCGGGCCAAGAAGAACGGCCGCAACCGCATCATCCGTTACCAGGATGAGCAGGGCGGCTTCGACGAGGTTTGACGGCCCTGGCGGGGCCGGGAGGCGATGAGCCCATAAAAGGCCTGTTTTTGGAAAAAGCGCGATTATTCTTGTCTGACGAGGCCGCGCCAAAGCCAGGTGTGGCCTCGTCTTCATCAGGTGTCGGGGCGTGGCGCAGCCTGGTAGCGCAACTGCTTTGGGAGCAGTGGGACGGAGGTTCAAATCCTCTCGCCCCGACCATGAAAATCAAGGGGTTCAGGGAATCAGCCCTGAACCCCTT
>JAITBV010000135.1 GCA_031283395.1 Candidatus Adiutrix sp. | reverse complement strand
CAGGTGGACACCACCAGCCCGGAATACTACCGCTGGACCCAGTGGATATTCCTGGCCCTTTATAAAAACGGCCTGGCTTATAAAAAGAAGGGCCCGGTGAACTGGTGCCCGAGCTGCCAGACCGTCCTGGCCGCGGAACAGGTCATCGACGGCGAATGTGAGCGCTGCGCAACCCAGGTTGGCAAGAAGGACCTGGAACAGTGGTATTTCCGGACCACGGCCTATGCCGGGGAGCTGCTGGACGATCTCGACCACATCGACTGGTCAGAGCGGACCAAGACGGCCCAGCGCAACTGGATCGGCCGCAGCCGGGGGGCCGAGGTCATCTTCCAGGTGGAAAACGGGCCGGCCTTCAAAATTTTCACCACCCGGCCGGACACTCTTTTCGGGGTGACCTACATGGTCTTCTCCCCGGAACATCCCCTGCTGGCCGAAATAACCGCCCCGGGCCAATCGGCCGCCCTGTCCGCCTACCAGGACGAGGCGGCCCGGCTGACCGAGGTGGACCGCCAGGCCGAGGGCCGGGAAAAGACCGGCGTCTTCACCGGGGCCTGGGCCGTCAACCCGGTCAACGGCGAGAGGATCCCCATCTGGGCCGCCGACTATGTGTTGATGGGCTACGGCACCGGGGCCATCATGGCCGTGCCGGCCCACGACCAAAGGGACTTCGACTTCGCCCGTAAATTCGACCTCCCCATCCGCCAGGTGGTCTCCCCCGACGGCCTGGCCCGGGACCGGCTGGATGAAGCCTATATCGGCGAGGGGCTCCTGGTCAATTCCGGCGATTTCAACGGTCTGGCGGCCACGGAGGCCGGGGCCGAGGCCATCACCGGCCACCTGGCCGGACGCGGCCTGGCCGAGCCCAAGATCAACTACCGCCTCCGGGACTGGTGCCTCAGCCGCCAGCGCTACTGGGGCCCGCCCATTCCCATAATTTATTGCGACCGCTGCGGGACCATACCGGTGCCGGAAAAAGACCTGCCGGTGGTCCTGCCCTTTCTGGATGACTACCGGCCTGACGGGCAGGGGCTTTCCCCCCTCCGGCGAGACGAGGCCTTCTTTAGGACCACCTGCCCCGAATGCGGCGGCCCGGCCACCCGGGAGACCGACGTCTCGGACAATTTTCTCTGCTCGGCCTGGTATTTCTACCGCTACCCGGCCACGGAATTCGACGACCGGCCCTTTGACGCCGGCCGCCTCGAAAAATGGCTGCCGGTGGATCTCTATGTGGGCGGCAATGAGCACGCGGTGCTGCACCTTCTTTACAGCCGCTGGCTCTGCCGGGCCCTTAAGGCCTGCGGGGCCCTGGATTTCGAAGAACCTTATCGGCGCTTCGTGGCCCACGGCCTAATCGTCCGCGACGGGGCCAAGATGTCCAAAAGCCGGGGGAACGTCATCAACCCCGACGAATACCTAGACAAATTCGGGGCCGATTCCTTCCGTATGTACCTGATGTTCATGGGCGCCTACCTGGAAGGGGGCGATTTCCGCGACGGCGGGGTCAGGGCCATGAAGTCCTTCCTGGACCGCTTCTGGGCCGCGGTCCTCCCCGAGGAGGGACAATCCCTGCCCGAGGGCGAACCCGCCGACGGCGAGACCCGCCGCATTCTCCACAGCGCCATCAAGGCCGTGACCATGGACCTGGCCCGCTTTTCCTACAACACGGCCATTGCCCGGCTGATGGAACTCATAAACCATCTCACCAAAAACAGGATCAGGAACCGGGTGGTTTCCGAGGCGGCGGTGCGCCTATTGGCCCCCTTGGCCCCCCACGCGGCCGAAGAATTGTGGAGCCTTTTGGGCCACCGGGAAACGGTCTTCCAAGGCGGCTGGCCGGCCTATGACGAGGCGGCCACCCTCCTGGACGAGGTGGAATACGTGGTCCAGATCGGCGGCAAGGTCCGGGCCAGGATGCGGCTGCCGGCCGGCCTGACCCAGGCGGAAGCCGAGCCGCTCATCCTGGCCGGCCCGGCCCTGTCAAAGTGGCTGGAAGGCCAGAGCATAATCAAAAAAGTGTTCGTGCCCGACAAACTTTTGAACCTGACCGTCCGGCCGGCCTGAGGCCCCCGGACAGGAGCCTGACGCATGACCAAGCGCAAACCCGCCGCCCCCCCGCCGCAGACCCCGGACCTCCGGGAAGAAGCGGCTTCGGAACTGGCCAAATCGGAACTGGCGAAAATAGTCAGAAAACTGTCGGACCTGAGAAAGGGCCTGCCGGCCTTGGAGCATATCAGCCAGGTGCCGACACCTTCCTTCCGGGCGGCCAAGGACCTGATCGAACTGGCCAGGCTATTGCTCTTCCCCGGCTTTTTCTCGCCCCGGCCGGTCACGGAGCTGAATTTCGAATACCACACCGGACAGATCCTGTATGTTTTTTATGAGCGCCTGAGCCGGGAAGTGGCCGCCTCCATCCGCCACGACTGCCGGCGCTATAACTATTCCTGCACGCACTGCGATAAACAGGGCCAGGAGATCGCCCTGGCCGTTATCAGGCGCCTGCCCTGGCTCCGGGAGATCCTGGCCACGGATGTGGACGCGGCCAGGGGGGGCGACCCGGCCTCCGGCGTCCATTATGACCAGATAGTCTTCTGTTATCCCGGCCTGTTCGCCATCACGGTGCAGCGCCTGGCCCACGAACTGTACCTGCGCCAGGTGCCCTTCCTGCCCCGCATTCTGACGGAATTCGCCCACGCCAAAACCGGCATCGACATACATCCCGGCGCGGAAATAGGCCCTTCCTTCTTCATCGACCACGGCACCGGCGTCGTCATCGGCGAAACCACCCGAATAGGGGCCAGGGTGCGGCTCTACCAGGGCGTTACCCTGGGCGCCCTGTCCCTGCCGAAGGGGGCCACGGCCAAACTGGCCGGCCTAAAACGGCATCCCACCCTGGAGGACGACGTCATCATTTATTCCGGGGCCACCATTCTGGGCGGTGATACGGTCATCGGAGCCGGCTCCACCGTGGGCGGCAACGTCTGGCTGACCGAGAGCATCCCCCCGGGCACCAAGGTGCTCATAAAAGCCCCGGAACTCATCGTGGTGGACAAGGGGGACCAAAAACGGCCCCCAAGACGGCCGGCGGCCAAAAAACAAAACACCCGCGAAAGAGAGTGACCCAATGCTTTCCAAAAAGATGACCACGGCCTTCAACGGCCAGATAACCGCCGAACTGTATTCCAGCTATCTTTACCTGGCCATGAACGCCTGGCTGGCGGCCGAAGGCCTTCCGGGCGCGGCCAGGTGGATGGCCCTCCAGGTCCGGGAAGAGGTTTTCCACGCTCAAAAAATTTTCAACCACATTCTGGACCGGGGCGGGCGAATCGCCCTGGCTCCCATCGAGGCCCCGGCCCCCAAGTGGAAGACGCCCCTGGAAATCTTCGAGGCGGCCCACGCCCATGAGCAGAAGGTGACGGCCCTTTTGAACAGCCTGATGAACCTGGCCCGGACGGAAAACGACCACGCTTCGGAACTCTTCCTGGGCTGGTTCATAACCGAACAGGTGGAAGAGGAAGCCACGGCCCAGGAAACAGCCCGGAAATTCAAGCTGGCCGCCGGCCAGGGGGCGGCTCTCTTCCTGATCGACCAGGAACTGGGGGCCCGCGCCCTGTCCCTGGAGATCAAAAACGCCCTCACCGGAACCCCGGCCGCCACAGCCTGAAGCCTCCAAAGCCCGCTCATAATGAGGCTCCCGAATGGATCACGATGAAAAAACAAAATCGCCGGCCCTGGAATCAGACCAGACGCCGGCGGCCGGGCCGGACCCTTGCCTGGTTTTTACCACTCTGTCCGCCTCCGGCCCGGAAGGTCTCAGGCCAAACCGTGTCAAGATTGATATTGAGCGCCTGAACTCTTTTTACGTCGCTCCCCAGGTTCTCTTCAGGGCGCTCCATTATGCGTTTTCCCAGCCCCAGGAATCGGGAGCGTCCCTGAACTGCCTGGGTGTGCTCACCCCTTCGACGCAGTTTATGAAAGTCATCAAAGAGATGGACAACCAGCCGGAACTGAAAGCCGGGGCCCGGGATGAATTGCGGGTTCCGGTGGAGGTACTGGCCACCAGGTCCATCGCCCTCATGAGGCTGTTGGCCGATTATTTTATTGACCGTAGCGGGGGACTTAACCAGAACCGTCTGAAGGCCGAGCTTGACAAACTCTGGCCGCGCCGGGAATTCATAACCGCGGCCTCGTTCACCCCGCTGAAAAACTACGCCAACGGGACCGGCGCGCCATTTTTCGACCCCGGGGAATTTTTGGGCAACGTCAGCCTGATCAAAAACTCCATAGGCAAGCACCTCGGGCACTTCCCCTGGGGCCCTCACTCGCACCATTCCTGATATTCAGTTTAAAAGTTCCGGGAAGCGGTCGGAGAGGCGGCTGGCGGCCAAGGCGGCGGCCTCGCCGGCGGTGCCGGCCGCAAGTATCTCGGCGGTCAGAGCGCTCATTTCAGCCAGGCTGGACATTCTGACCAGGCGTTTGATTTTCGGTATGGCCGCCGGAGGCATGGACAAGGTCTCAGCCCCCAGCCCAACCAAGACCCCGGCCGTCAGGCCCCCGGCGGCCATGTCCCCGCAGATGGACACCGGGGTGCCCGTTTCCCGGCCGATATCCAAAATAAGCTTGAGCATGCGCAGAATACCCGGATGCAGCGGCTGAAAAATTTCAGACACCTCCGGGTTGGCCCGGTCCACAGCCAGGGCGTATTGGATGAGGTCGTTGGTGCCCACTGCAAAAAAGGCGGCCTCGGAAGCCAGTTCCCGGGCTATGAAAAGGGTGGCCGGCACCTCGATCATGACCCCCAGGGGCAGGCCCGCCTTGTGCGGGGCCCCCTGCCGCCGGAGCGACTCCTCGGCCTCGTCGATCAAGGCCCTGGTGGCCCGCAGTTCATCGAGGTTGGAAACCATGGGCAGCATGATTTTCAGGTCGCCCAGGACGGAAGCCCGCAGAATGGCCCTGATCTGGGTCTGGAACAGGTCCCGGTTGGAAAGACAGTGACGGATGCCCCGGAGGCCCAGGGCCTGGTTGAGAGAACCAGGGGCCGCCGCGGCCGGCCCGGTGACTATCTTGTCGTTGCCCAGGTCCAGGGTGCGGATGACCACCTGGCGCGGAGCCACGGTCCCCACCACCCGGCTGTATGTCTGAAAAAGCTCCTCCTCCGTGGGCAGTATCTTACGGTTCAGATACATGAACTCGGTGCGGTAAAGGCCCACGCCTTCGCTGCCGTAGTTGAGGATGGCCGGCAATTCCTCCTCCAGTTCCATGTTGCCCAGAATATTGATACGCCGGTCGTCCAGGGTCAGGGCCGGAAGGTGGGAGGAGCGGACGATTTCGGCCGTGAACGACCATTCCACGGCCTGCCGGTCGCGATAATTGTCCAGGGTCTCCTGGTCCGGCCGGATTATGATCCGGCCGGATCGTCCGTCAATGATGATGGTGTCGCCGCTGGTTATCCTGGAGCCGATGTTCTTGGCCCCGATCACGGTCGGCAGCTCCAGGGCCTGGGCCACAATGGCCGTGTGGGAAGTGCGGCCGCCTCTTTCAATGACCAGGCCCGCCATCTCCGTCTCGGAGTCGGCGACTTCCATAAGCTCGGCCGGACTGATGTCCCGCACGACCAAAATGGAACCGGCCGGAATCAGCGGCAACCGGTCGGCCTTGTCCCCCCTGAGGGCCGAGATCAGGGCATAGGCCAGCATTTCCACATCTGACAGGCGGGCGCCGATGTATTCGTCCGCCACCTTGGCCATGAGCCCGTTCACCTTTTCAATGGTCCGCAGGACCGCCTGTTCGGCGTTAATCCGCTTTTCCCGGATCAGCCGCCCGGCCTCACCCGACAACAGCGGGTCGTCCAGCAATAGAAGGTGGACGTCTATTATGCCGGCCTGGCTGTAAAGCTCGGGGGGGAGACCCGTGCGGGCGGAGCTTAAGCGGGCCCGGACCTGGTCCCGGGCCTGGTCCAGGCGCTCTATTTCCGCTTCCACCAGTTCCGGGTTGGGCAGACGGTAGTTGGGCAGGCGCATCCGGGGGCGGCTCAGGACCAGGGCCTCGCCGATGGCGATGCCCGCGGAAACGCCCGCGGCGTTCACCACCGTTTCTCCCCTGGAAGCGGTCATTCCTCACCAAAACGTTCTTCGAAGAGGGTCTTGACGGCCAGAACCGCCTTCAGGGCGTCGGCGCCCGCCGCCTCCACCGTGACGCGGGAACCTTCGGCGCAACCGAGACTGATTAGGCTCAAAAGACTGCGGGCATCGGCCTTTTCTCCGTCCTTGACCAGGCTGATATCCGCCTGGTAGGCTTGGGCGGCCTGCACCAGTTTGGCCGCGGCCCGGGCATGGAGGCCCAGCCGGTTCGTAATGACCAATTCCCTAGTTTCGATCATCATGTCCATGGCGGAACCCCGGAGGCACCCCCTTTTTGATCCAGAATCGCGCCGGCCCTCTCCGTCCCGGTCAGCCGCCGCTTAAAATATCCAGGCAGGCCAGAAAGACGCAGGCCACGGCCACCAGGAAGAGAGGATACCAGAAATGCAAGGCCCGAGCCCGCCTGACCGCCGTCCTCAGAAGAAGTATGCCGGCCGTGACCAGAACCAGGGCCGCCCACAGGCCGCCCAGGGAAAAAGCGTGTTCGTGGGCGGGTATGAGGACGACTGTGGAAACTCCCACCAAAAGAGCCATGACCCGCCGGATCCGCTGGGCCAGACGCTGGGCCTTGAGGCGCGCCAGAAAATCAATGACCTGGCCCCCCTGGCCGTAACCCAGATAAAGGCCGCCCAACCTCACCGGTAGGGCCGGCAGGCAGAACAAACCCGGCAAGATCAGGGGCGTCCACCACTGACCCAGCGACAGGACCGCCCAGACCGCGGCCAGGGCACAGAACGGCAGCCAGGACTGCCAGAACAGGGCGTCGCCGATGGAAGCCAAGGCCAGATTCAGGCTGGCCGACAGCCGGCTCCGCTCCATAGCGCTCAGTCGGCCGGCGGCCACATCCTCCTCCAGCCTGAGGACGACCCCTATGGCCAGGCCGCTTAAAACCGGATTGGTGTTGAAGAAGTCCAAGGCCCTTTCCCGGGCGGACTTCAAGGCGTCTCCAGGCGAATGGATAAGCTTCAAAGCCGGATCTATGGCGGCGGCCAAGCCCAGGTTCTGCTGCCCCCGGCTGTTCCAGGAGGCCTCCAGAAAGAGGCTTCTGAGAGCGACGCCGGCCAAAGTCAGAAATTTCATGGGCCTCTCCCGCTCGCGATGTAGTCAAGAGCCGGCCAGCTTGACGATTAATGGCGGTATTATGCCATAATTCAGCTAATATGACAAATTTTCTGACGCAGCCAGGCCTCAGAATGCGCCCGGTCAAAAGCTTTCCGCATTAAATATTTTTGGTCCAGATGACGAGGTCTTCGGCCTCTTCCCGGGCAAAACCAGCTTCCCGAAAAAGGCTCTGGGCCAGGGCATCAGGGTAGGCGCCGCGCAGGACAAGGCGGACGACATCGAGATTCAGGATCAGCTTGGCGCAGATGGCGCAGGGCTGATGGGTGCAATATAAGGTGGCCTGGCGGATGCAAACGCCGTGCTGGGCGGCCTGGAGAATGGCGTTCTGCTCCGCGTGGATAGCCCGGCAGATCTCGTGGCGCTGGCCGGAGGGGATCTTAAGGGTCTCCCTTAAACAGCCCGCTTCCCGGCAATGGGGAAGACCCCGGGGCGGCCCGTTGTAACCCGTGGTCAGGACCCGGCGGTCGGCCACCAAAAGCGCCCCCACCCGCCGCCTGAGGCAGGTCGAACGAGTGGCGGCCAATTCGGCCAGGCGCAAAAAATACTCATCCCAGCCCGGACGTTCGTCCTCCGGCCCGGGCCCTCCGGGTCCGGCCCGGACTTCCGCCGCCGTCATTGAAACCCGGGGTAGAGGGGGAAACGGCCGGCCAGGGTCTCCACCCGGCGGCGGATATCCTTCAAGGCGGCTTCATCATCGGCCCGGCGCAGGGCCTCGTCGATGAATCCCGCCACCTGGTCCATGTCCGGCTCTTTAAGCCCCCTGGTGGTCAGGGCCGAGGTGCCGAGCCGGAGCCCTGAGGTCACGGAGAAGGGCTGGGGATCGAAGGGTATGGCGTTTTTATTGACGATCAGGCCGACTTGTTCCAAGGTCTTTTCGGCCTTAAGGCCGGTAATGTTTCTGGGACGAAGGTCCAGGAGGACCAGATGGGTGCCGGTGCCGCCGGAAACCAGCCGGAAACCGGCCGCGGTCAAACCGTCGGCCAGGCGCCGGGCGTTGGCCAGGACCTGCCGCTGGTAGTCCCGGAATTCGGAGGTCAAGGCCTCGCCGAAGGCAACAGCCTTGGCCGCTATGATATGCATAAGGGGGCCGCCCTGAAGACCGGGAAAGACCTGGGCGTCGATGGGCCGGGCCAGGGCGCCTTTGGCCAGGATCAGGCCGCCGCGGGGCCCCCTGAGGGTCTTATGGGTGGTGCTGGTGACTATGTCGGCGGCCTCCACCGGAGAAGGGTGGAGCCCGGCGGCCACCAGGCCGGAGAAATGGGCCATGTCCACGACCAGAACGGCCCGGGCCGCCTCGGCCGCCGCCCGGAACCTGTCGAAATCCACGACCCGGGGATAAGCCGAAGCCCCGGCCACTATAACGGCGGGCTTATGCCGCTCGGCCTGGATCAGTAGGTCGTCGTAGTCGATCAGTTCGTCGTCCGCCCGGACTCCGTAAGGCAGGATATTGAACAGGCGGCCAGAAAAATTGACGGGCGAGCCGTGGGTCAGATGGCCGCCGTGGGCCAGGCTCATGGCCATAAGGGTATCGCCGGGCTTCATCACCGCCATAAAGGCGGCCATGTTGGCCGAAGAACCGCAATGGGGCTGGACATTGACATGCTCGGCCCCGAAAATTTGCCGCGCCCGGCTGACGGCCAGATTTTCCGCCTGGTCGGCGAACTCGCAGCCCCCGTAGTAGCGGGCGCCCGGATAGCCTTCGGCGTATTTATTGGTCAAGACGCAGCCGGCGGCGGCCAGGACGGCGGGCGAGACGAAATTCTCCGAGGCTATGAGGATCAATTCCCGGCGCTGCCGGCTCAATTCGCCATTGATGAGGGCGGCGACCAGGGGGTCGCGTTGATCCAATGGCGTTTCCATATTGCTTGACATTATTGTCCGGGCCGGGGAAGTAGGGGCAACCGGGGCGGCGTATCAGCCGGCGGCCTTCAGGACAAGGCAGCCGTTGGTGCCGCCGAAGCCGAAGGAATTGCTGAGCGCGGCCGTAAGCCGGGCCGGCCTGGCCTTATGGGGCACATAATCCAGGTCGCATTCGGGATCCGGCTGATCGAGGTTGACGGTGGGGGGGATCAAGCCATGCTTGAGGGCCAGGGCGCAGATGACAGCCTCCACCCCGCCGGCCGCGCCCAAAAGATGACCGGTCATGGACTTGGTGGAACTTATGGCCAGGTCCCCGGCCCGCGGACCGAACACGGTCTTGATGGCCCGGGTCTCAATGACATCGTTTAAGCCGGTGGAAGTGCCGTGGGCGTTGATATAGCCGATGTCGGCCGGTCCCAGGTCCAGAGCGGCCGCATCCGAAAGGGCGGCCCGCATGGCCAGAACCGCGCCCTGGCCGTCCTCGGGGGGAGCGGTCATGTGGAAGGCATCGGCCGAAGCGCCGAAACCGGCCACCTCGGCGTAGATACGGGCGCCCCGGGCCACGGCGCGGTCCCATTCCTCCAAAAGCATGAAACCGGCCCCTTCGCCCATGACGAACCCGTCGCGGTCCCGGTCGAAGGGCCGGCTGGCCCGTTCCGGTTCGCTGTTGCGGGTGGAGAGGGCTTTCATGGAGTTGAAGCCGGCGATGGCCAGGGGGGTGATGACCGCTTCGGCGCCCCCGGCCAGAACGGCGGGATAACCATGGTCGCGGATATGCTGAAAGGCCCAGCCTATGGCGTGGGTGCCGGCGGCGCAGGCCGTGGAAACCAGGAGGTTGGGACCTTTGAGGCCCAGCTCTATGGCCACCTGCCCCGCCCCCATGTTGCCTATCATCATGGGCACGAAAAAGGGGCTGACCCGGTCCGGGCCCCGGTGGAGTAGGGTCTCGTGGTTGGCCTCAATGGTGGTCAGGCCCCCCAGGCCGCAACCCAGGACGCAACCCACGGCCTCGGCCAGGCTCTCGTCCAGGACGAGGCCGCTGTCGGCCAGGGCCATTTTGGCCGCGGCCACGGCGTAACAGATGAAGGGGTCAAAACGCCTGACCGACTTCTTATCCAGGAAATCGCCCGGGTCAAAGCCTTTCAGTTCGGCCGCGATGGTGGTCTTAAGACCTGAGGTGTCAAATCTGGTTATGGGGCCGACACCGCCGCGGCCCTCGGTCAAAGCCAGCCAGGAAGAGGCCAGGTCGTTGCCCATGGGAGTCAGCAGGGAAGCGCCGGTAACGGCCACCCGCCGGGGCGACTGAGTTCTGGCCATGATCCGCCCGGCTATTTGGCCGCTAGGCTGTTGTTGATGAAGTCCACCGCCAACTGGACGGTCTTGAGCTTCTGGGCCGCCTCGTCATCGATTTTTATGTCGAACTCCTCTTCCATGGCCATGATCAGTTCCACCAGGTCCAGGGAATCGGCGCCCAGGTCGTCCTGAAAAGAGGATTCCGGACGGATCTCGGCGGCCTCCACGGAAAGCTGCTCCGCGACGACATTAATGACCCGGGAAGTTACATCTGACATGCTGTTCTCCTTTTTGGGGCGGCCCGGGGCCGGACTTGTCACGCCGGCGTCCTTTACGGCGCCCCGCCTTTTGGGATTTACTCATTTTAATAAAAAAAACCCGGCTTGACAAGTCAGCCGCCCCTCCCGGGGCCGGAAGGACCAGGAGGGCGCGGGGCTACATATATAGCCCGCCGTTGACGCTGATGGTCTGGCCGGTGATATAGGCGGCCTCTTCGGAGGCCAGAAAGGCCACGGCCCCGGCCACGTCCTCGGCCGTCCCCGGCCGGCCCAGAGGTATGCGTTCCAGGAACGAGGACCGCACTTTTTCCGGCAGACCGGCGGTCATGTCGGTCTCTATCCAACCGGGGGCCACGGCGTTGACGGTGATATTCCTGGAGGCCAGTTCCAGGGCCAGGGTGCGGGTCAGGCCCAGAAGGCCGGCCTTGGAGGCGCTGTAGTTGGCCTGGCCGACATTACCCGTCAGGGCGACCACGGAACTGAGATTGATGATGCGGCCCCAGCGCTGTTTCATCATGACGCGGGCCGCGGACCGGGCGCAGTTGAAGGCGCTGAAAAGATTGGCCGACAACACTTCCCGCCAGTCCTCGTCGGACAGGCGCACGCTGAGGCCGTCCCGGGCCAGTCCGGCGTTGTTGACCAGAACATCCAGCCGGCCGAAACGTTCGGCCACGGCCTGTATGTTTTCCTGGGCGGCCTGCGGGTCCTCGGCGGCCCAGACCTGGGCCTCGGCCGCCCCGGCCCGGGCCTTGAGCAGAGCCAGAGTTTCGGCCGCCCCGGCGGAAGCCGGATCGCGGTGGGTGATGATCACCGCGGTTTCAGGCCCGGCCAGGCGCAGGGCCACGGCCCGGCCTATGCCCCGGGCTCCGCCGGTTATCAGAACGACTTTTTCCATGGTCGCGTCATCCTCGATACCTTATTCGGTGGCCGCGAAGACTCCGGCCGGACAGACTTCCAGGCAGGCGGCGCACCGGCGGCAACCCGGGCCGACCTCGGGCCGGCCCCGGGGGAAGGCCACCGCGGCGACCGGACAGGCGGCCTGGCACAGCCGGCAGCCCAGGCATTTTTCAGCCGTGACCAGGGGGGCAGGCGAAGCCGCCCTCCCCTCCGCCGGCGTCTTATTCACCGACTTTCAAAAACTGACGGCCCCGGTAAACGCCGCAGTGGGGGCAGACATGATGAGGCCGCTTGGGTTCGCCGCAATGGGCGCACTTGACCACGGTGGGGGCCAGGGCCTTATAATGGGTGCGGCGCTGCCGGCCTTTCATCTTGCTCTGTTTTCT
>JAITBV010000093.1 GCA_031283395.1 Candidatus Adiutrix sp. | reverse complement strand
CCCAGCACCCAGCCCACCCTGGGCCCCGGGGGCCGGAAGGCCTGGGTGCACCGCAAGAACAAGGTCTGGGAACTTTTGGTGGACGGCCGGGTCGTCTCCTCCGGCGACGCCCATTTCTCTCCGGCCTTTCGGCCCGACGGCGCGGTGGCCGCGGCCGTCTCCGGGCCCCAGAGCACGGATATCCACCTCTTCTCCGGCCGCCAGAGGACCCGGCTGACCACGGCCGGGGGCATCAACGTCTCCCCCGCCTTTTCCCCGGACGGATCCCGCATGGCCTACGCCTCGGACCAGGGCGGGGTGGTCACCATTTACGTGGCCCCGGCCGGCGGCGGCCCGGGCCGGCCCCTGGTCACCGGGGCCAAGGCCACCGACCCGGCCTGGTCCCCCACCGGCGAATACATCGCCTTTGTCAGCCGGGAAACGGATATCTGCATCATCCGGCCCGACGGCACGGGCCTCCGGCAGCTCACCGGGGGCCAGGGGGCCAACCATAGGCCCAGCTTTTCCCCGGATGGCCGCCTGATAGTCTTTTCCAGCACCCGGAACGGCCGGCCCCAGCTTTTCGTCATGGCCGCCAACGGCGACAGCCAGCAGCCCCTCATGCCGGGTTACGGCCCGCCCCAGGAACAGCCTTTCTGGTCGCCCGTCAAACCCCCGGCCTATTGACTTTTGGCGCGGGGCGGACTAGTATAGCCGAATTCGGGGGCCCGGCCTTAGGTCCAGGCCGGTCCCTTTCGCCAAATCATATTTTTGGCCGTTGGCCTCGGGCGGGTCGGCGGCCGGTCCACTTCAAGGAGGATCCAAGCATGAAGAAACTGACCATCTTGCTTTTGACCGGCCTTCTGGTCCTGCCTCTGGCCGCCGGCTGCGGGAGCAAAAAAAAGGGCCAGGCCAGCGGCGACACCACTTACGCCAGCTTGAAATCGGCCTTTTTGGGCGATCATGTCTATTTCGATTTTGACCGCTATGACATCCGGGCCGACGGCGCGGCCAATATCCAGGCCAAGGCCTCCTTCCTCAAGCAGTATCCGGGAGTCAAGACGGAGATCCAGGGCCACTGCGACGAGCGGGGCACCGAGGTCTATAACATGGCCCTGGGCGACCGCCGGGCCAAGGCCACTTATAACTACATAACCAGTCTGGGCATTGAAGGCGGCCGCCTGTCCGTGGTCTCCTACGGCAAGGAACGGCCCCTGGACCCGGCCCACAACGAGGCGGCCTGGGCCCGCAACCGCCGCGCCCAGTTCGTTATCGTCTCCGAATAGAGGCGGGTTTGATAAAAAGCCGGGTTCCCCGAAAGGGGACCCGGTTTTTTATGGGCCTTCTTTAACTTATATATAATTTATCTAAAATTATATATAAATAAATCTGATTTATATAATATTTATAAATAATTTATTGCCCCAGACCACTCTGATATCCGCCCCAAAACTAACCTAAAGTAAAGGTTCAGAAAGTTTTTGTCGCCCTGAAAATGACTTAAGCAGTTTTCGGGCGGATAAACCGGGGCCGGGCCGGCCCTGTTTTCCGGTTCTCTCCAAAATTGACCGTGAAATGAGCCTGTTAAGAAAAGTAAATTAAAATGCTTTTTTCACCGCTTTGGCACGTGGTTTGCTTTATCCCTGACTAACAGCGATAGGGAAAAATTCGCGCTTTCCATAAGCCAGGGGCGCGTTTTTTTCAGGTTTTCAAATTTTCAGACAAACGGCTCCTTTGGAGCCCCGAGGTCAGAGGCTAAAGGCCCCTAACCCCCAAAAAAGGAGAAGAAACATGAAAAAAGGTTTCACCCTCATCGAACTCATGATCGTGGTGGCCATCATCGCCATTCTGGCCATGATCGCCGTGCCCATGTATCAGCGCTACATTGAACGTTCCCGCAACTCGGCCAGCCAGTCCCTGTTGCAGCAGGTCGCCCTGGCCGAAACGGCCCTGGACACCGCCCCGGAACTTGAAGATGGTTATCAGCCGAGCGACGAGGACGGCCTCAGCCTCCTGGCCACCTTCGGCTTCCGCCCGGACACCAACGTGGCTTTCGCCATCATCACCGACCCTGACAACTATGGCGATGCCGGCTTCGTGGCTTTCGCCGGCCACATCGCCGCGAGCTCCCCGATTTACGTCTATGACAATGTCAACATGTCCGGAGTGGTCACGGCTAAAGAATGGGTGGAAAAAACCGGGTTTGCTTTCCCGAACGATCTTAACACCTGGCAGTATAATGAAGCGGACGGGGTCAAGAGCGGTAACAAAACCGGCTGCGGTATCGCGGAGAACACCGACAAAACCGCTTGGGTCACCAAGTGTAACTAACCTTTCGCTCTGAGCGGACGGGTTTAGATCCGGTGAAAGCGGGCTTCCCCAGGGAAGCCCGCTTTTTTAAGCGCAGTGGATGGATTCCGGCTTCCGCCGGAATGACGGACACCCCGGGTCGTCCCCCATCGTTTCCTCCAAGCGCCACCCCGGCGAAAGCCGGGGTCCAGGCTTCACTTGATTCGCATTTCCCTTAGGGTTGATTTTGGTTTTTGAATGTCCCTGAATAAGATGAAGACAAATTGAAAGTCCCCCGTGAACTCCGCCCGATTTGAAAAATGGGGCCTCCGCCTGGCCCTGGCCTTCATCATGGCCTGGCC
>JAITBV010000256.1 GCA_031283395.1 Candidatus Adiutrix sp. | reverse complement strand
ATCTGGCGAACCAACAGCGGATAAAAGACGCGGCTGAAAAATTCGGCGCCGATGAAGTCATCGTGATCCTGGGCTCTTCCGATGCGGAAGGGGCCGGCATCTACGCCGAAACAGTCACCAATGGCGACCCGACCTTCGCCGGCCCCCTGGCCGGAGTCGCCCTGGGCCTGCCGGTCTATCATATCTTCGAGGAGGCCGTCCGGGCCGAGGCCGACCCAGCGGAATGGGAAAACCAGGTCAGCATGATGGAGATGGTCCTGGATACCGCGGCCCTGGCCAAGTCCGTGGCCGATATGCGGGGGGCGCACGGCAAATCCGTCCTCTGAAGATGATCCGTCAATAAGACCCCGGGGCCGGCGGCCTGGAAGGGGCCGGGCTCCGGGGTCTTATGTTAAAAATTCCAAAACTGAAAGGAATCCGACCCTGATCGAATGCAACCTGGCGCCGGGTGAGGCGAAAATGCCCACGGCTCTTTTGAGGGCCATACCCAAGGTCGATCTTCTCCTGGGCCGGGCCGAGGCCGCGCCGGATTTGGCCGCGGCTCCCCGCGTCCATCTCCTTACGGCCGTCCGCCGCGCCCTCGATGAGCTGCGCCGGGATATTCTGGCCGGCCGCCTTAAGGAGGTGCCCGGCCCCGATGATCTTCTGGCCGTTGTCCGCCTCCGCCTGGCCGAGGAAACCGCCCCGAGCCTCCGGCCGGTGGTGAACGCCACCGGCGTGGTGCTCCACACCAACCTGGGGCGGTCGATCCTGGGCGAGGCCGTGGCCGCCCGGGTGGCGGAAGTGGCGGCCTCCTATTCCAACCTGGAATATGACCTCCGGACCGGGGAGCGGGGCAGCCGCCAGGCCCATGTGGAAAGCCTCCTCACCCGCCTGACCGGCGGGGCCGCGGCCCTGGCCGTCAACAACAACGCCGCGGCCTTGCTCCTGATCATGGCCGCGGTCTGCGGCGGCCGGGAAGTCATAGTCTCCCGGGGCGAGTTGGTGGAGATAGGCGACTCTTTCCGCCTGCCGGAGATCCTGGCCCAGGGCGGGGTGACGCTCCGGGAGGTCGGCGCCACCAACAGGACCACCCTGGAAGACTATGCCAAGGCCATATGGCCGGAGCGCTCCGGTTGCCTGTTGAAGGTCCACCCCAGCAATTTCCGCCTGATCGGCTATACCGGCCAGCCCACGGTGGCGGAGTTGGCCTCTCTGGCCGGGCCCCTGGGCCTGCCGCTCATCTGCGATGTCGGTAGCGGGGCGCTGGGGCTTAAGATGCCCGGAGAGCCGGACCTGGCCGAGGTGCTCGGCGCCGGGGCCGACCTGGTCTGTTTCAGCGGCGACAAGCTCCTGGGCGGGCCCCAGGCCGGCCTGGTGGTCGGCCGGGCCGATTTGGTGGCCCGGCTCAAGACCCACCCCCTGGCTCGGGCCCTGCGCCTCGACAAGCTCTGTCTGGCCGCCCTGGAAGCCACCCTGAGACTTCATCTCGATCCGGACCGGGCCGGCCGGAACATCCCGACCCTGGCCATGCTCAAGGCTGAGGCCGGGGAACTGCGGGCCCGGGCCGAGAGCCTGAGAACAGCCTTGGCCGCCGCGGCCCCGACCCTGGATCTGGCCGTGGTGGAAGCGGAGGGCCAGGCCGGCGGCGGCGCGGCCCCGGAATATCCCCTCAAATCCTGGGCCGTGGCCCTGGCCCATCCCCGCCTTTCCGCCGAACGCCTGGAGGCCGCCTTAAGGCGGGGTGAAACGCCCGTCCTGGGCCGGATCCACCGCGAGCGCCTGCTCCTGGACCCGCGGACCATCCGGCCGGACCAGTTCCCCCTTCTGGCCGGGGCGGTGGCCGCGCTGGAAAGTTTGACCGGCGGGGAATGAATATGCTAGATTGACTATGGGAATATCTGGGTAACTGGTGTGCCCCCTGGTCTTCAAAACCAGTGTTGGTGGTTAATAGCCGCCTGGGTGGGTTCGATTCCCACATATTCCCGCCAATTTATTTAGTAAATTTCAGTATATAAGGAGTTATCTCCCTCCGTTTTGTTGGCCGGCGTTCACCGGGGTCTTGCGGCCCTCCAACAGTTTCCGCCCTATAGCCGTACCTGCCGAAAAGGACCCCAGTGAATGAGTGATGAAAAAAAACAAGAGCAGGTCCTCTCCGCCCTAAAGGACCTTCTGAAAAAAGATTTGAATAAGACCTTCGCCCGTCTTCACGGGCTGGAGCCGTCTCCGGAAGACGACAAAACATCTCTTGAGAACGGCCCTCCGGCCCAAGCCGAAGAACGCGGAAAGCAGCCTTCTCCAGGGATGACGATATGGAAGCGGGGGGATTAAAATATGCCTAGAAAAATGGATTTGAACATTGATGATTGGGAGGGGTTGAGGAAGGATCTGGAGGCTTACATTATTCCTTTACTGGTTAATATAGATGAGACCGATAGAATGTGGACGACCTGGCCCCATGAGGATAAGTATCTGTTTAATGTCAGATACGGGCCGGAGGAGTATGTTCTGGTCGGTTCTTTCGTGGGCGGGTTTTTACATATATCCGACGGTTATAATAAAATAGTTTATGAGAGGTCCGCCCTTGACGGAGGCGCGGCTGAAAAGGCCGGGTCGTGAACGAAGGGGCCGCCCCTGGACCAAAATTACCTGGTCGAATGCCGCTTGGTATAAATGGCCGGTTGTGATAAAATGAATTCTCAAATTATTTTTGGGAAAACGGGGAGCGACGGGTAGTGAGCCGACCGAGATTCAACCGCAAAGATCAGGCCGCGGTCAATACCTTAAGGCTGTTGTCCGCCGACATGATCGAAGCGGCCAGAAGCGGGCACCCGGGTCTTCCCCTAGGCGCGGCTCCCCTGGCTTATGTGCTGTGGAGCCGCTTTTTGAAGCACGATCCCCAAGACCCCCTCTGGCCGGACCGCGACCGTTTCATCCTCTCGCCCGGTCACGGCTCGGCCCTGCTATACGCCTGGCTCCACCTGGCCGGTTACGGACTCGGCCTGGAAGACCTCAAGGCCTTCCGCCAATGGAGCAGCCTGACCCCCGGGCATCCCGAATACGGCCGCACCGCGGGCGTGGAAGCCACCACCGGCCCCTTGGGGCTCGGCTTTGCCATGGGCGTGGGCCTGACCATAGCGGAAAGGATGCTGGCCCGGCGTTTCAACCGTCCCAAGTTCAACCTCTTTGATCATAATGTCTATGCCTTGGTTTCGGACGGCGACCTGATGGAAGGGGTCTCCGCCGAAGCGGCTTCCCTGGCCGGGACCCTGGGTCTCGGCCGCCTCATATATGTTTTCGACGACAACCGGATGACCATTGAGGGTTCCACCGACCTGACCTTCACCGAGGATGTGCGGGCCCGTTTTTCCGCCTATGGCTGGCAGGTCATCGTGGTCACCGAGGGCGAGGATCTCGGTTCCATCCACCAGGCTTTGGAAAACGCCCGGGCCGAGGGGGACCGCCCTAGCCTGGTGATGGTCCGCACCAAGCTGGGGGCCGGCAGTCCCAAGGAAAACACTCCCCAAGCCCACGGCGAGCCCCTGGGGCCGGAAGCCATCCGGGCCACGCGGCGCTTCTACGGCTATCCGGAAGACCAGTCATTCACCGTTGATCAGCGGGTTTACGACCATTTCAAAAAATTGGGCCAGGTCCACCAGAAGAGCCGCGAGGCCTGGCAGGCTCTCCTGGCCGATTACGAAAAAGCCTTTCCGGCCGAGGCCGCCGAACTGAAGCGCCGCCTGGCCGGGCAAAAGCCCGAGGGCTGGCTGGCGGCCCTGCCGGAGTTTGAGAAGGGTGCCGCCCTGGCCACCCGGACGGCCTCCGGCCGGGTCCTCAACGCCCTGGCCGAAGTGCTGCCGGAACTGGTGGGCGGGAGCGCGGACCTGGGCCCTTCCAACAAGACGATAATTTCCGGCTCCGGTTCTTTCAGCGCCTTGAACCCGGGCGGGCGCAACCTCCATTTCGGCGTGCGGGAGGAAGCCATGGGCTCGGTGGTCAACGGCCTGGCCCTGGCCGGCGGCTTTCTCCCCTACGCCGGCACCTTTTTGGTTTTCTCGGATTTCATGCGGCCCTCCATCCGCATGTCCTGCCTGATGAAGCTGCCGGTGATCTTCATTTTCACCCATGACAGCGTGGGCGTGGGGGAGGACGGCCCCACCCACCAGCCGGTGGAACACCTGGCCGTCACCAGGGCCATACCCGGGATCACGCTCATCCGTCCGGCCGACGCCTATGAGACCCGCGCCGCCTGGCAGGCCGCCTTGAGCCGCCGGGGCCCCACCGTGCTGGCTTTTTCCCGCCAGGACCTGCCGGTCCTCCACCCGGATGACTACCCGGCCCTGCCCGAAGGCGCCCTTCGCGGCGGCTATATCCTTTCCGAGGCGGCCGGCGGCGAGCCCGAGGCCATAATTATAGCCACCGGCTCCGAAGTGGCCGTGGCCCTGGCGGCCCAGAAGCTTTTGAACGACCGGGGCGGGCGGCGGGCGCGGGTCGTCTCCCTGCCGTCCTGGGAAATTTTCGAGGAACAGCCGCGGGAATACCGCGAAATGGTGCTCCCGCCCGCGCTGACCCGGCGCCTGGCGGTGGAGGCCGGCCTGTCCCTGGGCTGGAGCCGTTACACCGGAGAGGCCGGCCGGGTCCTGTCCATTGAAAGCTATGGCGTTTCGGCTCCGGCCACCCGCCTTTTCCAGGAATACGGCTTCACTCCGGAGAATATCGCCGGGCTGGTCGGGGAGCTTTGAAGCGCCCTCGCTTTCTCGTTTGTTTATCGGGCCTCTTGATGCGGACATAAAAAACGGATTGGAGCTTGGAAAATCCAATGTGGGAAACTTACGCCAAGATACTCGGCCAGCATACCGCCAATATCCTCACCAACATCACCGACTGCGGGCCCTTCAACATACTGTTCAGCGATCTGCCCCGGGGTGAGTCCGCCCGCGAACTGGCGGTGAGCATAGATTTCAACGGCACCCTTTTGGACGCCCAGAGCAAGGTCAGCGGCTACATGGTCTGCGGCGCGGTCCACCGCGGCGATATCTGGCCTCTCCTGGCGTGCATCGCCGGCCATCTCGGTCTGGATGCGTCCATCCTGGAAACCGAGACCGGGCCGCAGGACATTTTGGATGAGTTTTTGAACATCGTCATCGGCCTGGCCGGGGCCGACTGGGCCGAACATGGCTTTGAGATGAATTTTTCCATCCCCCAGCCCTTAAGCGGCCAGACCCTGCCCCTGCTCCTGCCGGACGACCAGGCCTTCCATCTGGTCGCCTCCGGCCCGACCGGTCTCCAGGTGGATCTGATGGTCGTCTTCAGCCACCAGGATCAGACAGGGGGCTGACCCCTATTTTCGTTTCTTTCCGAAAACCCGCGCCTTATGTCCGAAGAAAGATTTCCGGCCGCCAGCGGTGCCCCGGACCCCGCCCCCGCCTCCGGCCGGGACCAGTTGGAATTTGAGGCGGTCTTCTTTTCCCGCGAGGAGTTGTGGCTGACCCCGGGCGATCTGGGGCGCTTCCAGCTCCAGCGCGGCCGGGATATGGCCGCCGAAGCCGGCCCTTTTCAGCCCCTCATTCTGACCATCGGAGCCCTGGAAAACCGTCTCCTGGCCGAATTGCCCAGGCCGGAGATCGAAGACCTGTCCCACCGTTTTCTGCTCTATGACCTGGCCGGCCCTCTCCTGGAACAGATCCGGCCGCCCCGGGCCGAAGCGGCCGACGAAGTGCGGATGCGGGCCGGCCTGGCCCGGGACCTGGGCGACGGTTTGGGGCGGCTGAAGCTGGCCGGCCTGACCTGGGACCAGGTGGCCGCCCTGCCGCCCTCCGGCCTGGCCCGGGTCCTGGCCGAACAGGGCCGGCGTCATGACGCCTTTCTCCAGTCCCGGGGCCGCCAGGACCGGGCGGGGGGGCGGCGCCGGCTTCTGGATGATCTTTCGGCCGGGCGGCCCTTCAAGACCCTGGCCGGGGTGCGGCGCATAGTCTATCGCCAGGCCCGGCGCCTGTCTCCCTTTGAAACGGAGTTCCTCCTGGCCCTGGCGGCCCAGGTCCGGGTGGAAGTTCTTCTTAAGGTCCCCGCCTGGGTGCGCGAGGAAAAAACCGGCCCCGGGGCCGGTTTCGATCTCTTGCGGGCCATCCGGCGCCTGGAGGGGAGTGCGGCCCCGGCCCTGGACCTGGAATTGGACGGACCCGGGCCCTCCCCCCCGGCCCTGGCCTATGCGGCCGATGTTCTCCTGAGCCCCGAGGCCGGCCGCGGGGGGGCCGCCCCGCCGGACCCGGCCGGGCGGATCAAGATTGTGCGGACCCCGACGGCTTACCATGAAGTCGAGGAGGCGGCCCGCCGCCTGAAAAAACTGGTGGTCGCCGGAACAGCCCCGGAAGACCTGGCCCTGGTGGTTCCCTCCCTGGCCGATTACGGCCCCCTGGTGGAAGACCTGGGCCGGCGCTTCGGCCTGGCCTTCCACTTCCGGCGCGGCCGGACCCTGGCCGAAGAGGGGCCGGCCCGGGCCATCCTGAACCTGGCCGGGATCTGGGATTCCCACTGGGAACGGGCCCGGATCCTCGACTTGATCCGCAGCCCCTATTTCCAGGGCCCTTCCGGGCCGGTGGACCCGGGCGGGCTGGCCCTGGCCGCCGGAGTTACCGACCAACGGGCCGGCGGCGGGTTTGAGGAAAACCTGGCCAAGTTCATCCGCCGGGAAAGGGACGAGGAACGGGCCGGTTCGGCCCAGGCTCTTTTGGCCTGGGTGGAGCGCCTGAAAGAAGCCGGTCGGGCCCTGGCCGGGGCCCGGACCTGGTCCGATTTTTTTCTGGTCTTTGGCGGCCTTCTGACGGAACTGGGCTGGCCCGGGCCGCCCCCGCCGGACCCCGGCCTGGCCGAAGCCGAGGCCGAGGCGGCCCGGAGGGTGAGCGGAGAACTGGCGCGCCTTACAGCGGCCCTGGCCCGGCCTCCGGCTCCGCCCGCAGGTCTTGACCAGTTCCGCTTCTGGCTGGAAACCGTCCTGGCCGAACACCATATCCCGGACGGCCGCGCCCCGGACGGCCGCATCTGGGTGCTGAATTATTACGACCTCCACGGCGGCCTGTTCGAGGAGATTTTTTTTCTGGGC
>JAITBV010000056.1 GCA_031283395.1 Candidatus Adiutrix sp. | reverse complement strand
CTCCGGCACAATGGGCCGGAACATCTTTTGTGTTTCGCTCCGACCCGTTCCGGCAAGGGTGTGGGCTTGATTTTGCCGACTCTCTTGGCCTGGGAACATTCTTCGGTGGTTTTGGATATTAAGGGCGAGAACTTCGCTTTGACCTCCGGCTATCTGGCCGACCGGGGCCACAAAACATTGCGTTTTGATCCATCGGACGCCGAAGGAACTTCGGCGGCTTTCAATCCCCTGGCCGAGATACGCCTTGAAACTCCCTTGGCTATTCCTGACGTTCAACAATTAGCCAGCATGGTCATGGACCCCCAAGGCAAAGGGTTGGACGACTATTGGAGCAAGGCCGCTTTCAGCTTTTTCGGCGGAGCCGTCCTTCATTGCCTGATAAAGACCCTGGCCGATAAAGGCCGCCCGGCCAGCCTCTACGATGTGGCCGTGATGTTGGAAGACCCCGCCCGGCCGGTGAAGGATGTCTTCAAGGAAATGCAGGAAACTAAACATGCGGAAATGATGGCCAAGCTGTTCCCGGCCCTGGCGGAAAACGCCAATCCCTATGGTGAGGCCGCTCACGTTTTTGTGGCTTCGGCCGCCCAAGGCATGTTGTCCAAGGCTGAACAGGAACTGAGCGGGGTGGTCAACACGGCCACGGCCAATCTGGCCCTCTATAAAGACCCCATTGTAGCCAAAAATATTTCCCGGTGCGATTTCAGGTTGAACGACCTGATGAATCACGATGTTCCGGTCAACCTCTACTTGGTCATATCTCCGGCCGACATTGACCGTCTGCGGCCGTTGCTCCGAATTTTCGTGGCCCAGATGCTTGGCCGGCTGACGGAAAAAATGGAATTTGCGGATGGGGCCAGCCGGGCCGGTTATAAGCACCGGATGCTGCTGATGTTGGACGAGTTTACCTCCCTTGGCAAATTGGCGATTGTCGAAAGAGGCATCGCCTATATGGCAGGCTATGGGGTCAAGGGCTATTTCATAGTCCAAGACACTAAGCAGTTGAACCAGGCTTACGGCCAAGACAACGCCCTCATGGCCAACTGCCATATCCGTATCGCCTATGCCCCGAACTTGCCTGAAACGGCCGAGTATCTTTCCAAGATGGCCGGCACGACCACGGTGGTGGATAAAAAGGTTTCCATCTCCGGGTTGGGCGGGAAAGGCGGGGCCTCCCGGTCCTTGAACATGGCCGAAACTTCCCGGCCCCTTTTGACCCCGGACGAGTGTATGCGCTTGCCGGGTATGAGCAAGGACGCGGCCGGCAATCCCATCCCCGGCGATATGCTCATCTTCACGGCCGGCAATCCACCTATCTATGGCCGACAGATTCTTTACTTCATGGACCCGGTGTTTTCACAGCGGGCCAAGGTCAAGGCCCCTGGCGTGGTTCAGGGGTTCAGCCGGGGTCTGTCCAGTTCCCTGTATTTCCCCATGCCTTTTGGGGTCAGCCAGCCTTCGGTTTCTCCCGAAAGCTCTATCAAAACTTCGCCTGATCCCGAAGGAGACTTTGCGGATGAATATGAAAAACTTTTGGCGGCATAAGGGTCTGAGGTTCGGCCTCGCCCTGGCGGTTTTGGTTCTGCTGGTCCTGGCCGTGGGCGGCTTCCGCTTCAATATGACTTCTTCCCACCCCAGGGGAGTCTATCGCCTGGTTTCAGCCGCGCCGGAGCGGGGCGATTATGTAGCCTTTTGTCTGGCCTTTGACCATCCCATGTCTGATTTAGCCGTGCGGCGGGGTTATCTGGCTCGGGGAAGCTGTCACTCCGGTTCTCGGCCTTTGCTGAAACGTCTGGTCGGTTTGCCCGGCGATTATGTGGTAGTGACCGCCTCCGGGCTGGTCCTGAACGGCTTTCTCTTGCCAGGAACTGCCCGGCCGGAGACGGACAGCCAGGGCCGGGACCTGCCGCCCTCCATTTTGACTTCCGGCCTCATTCCGTCTGGTCTGGCCCTGGTTTTATCCCAAGGTCATCCCGGCTCTTTCGACAGTCGGCACTTCGGTTTGATTCCCTTGGCTTCGCTCAGGAAAGTCAATCCGGTTCTACTTTTAAACAAGGAGTTCCAATGAGAAAACTATCACCCCCCGCCTTGCTCAAATTCGTGCGCCGTTTCGACCAGGTGGCCCGGATTTGCGACGATGGGCAGACCATCCAGATAATCAGCCCCCGGCTGGACAATGAAGGCCGCTTCATCCGGCTTTATGCCGGTTTCAGCAGACCTGGCCGCTTGCTCTTGCATGACGATGCTTACACCCTGACGGCCCGAGTCAATTTGGCCGGGGTCAAACTGTCGGAAGTCAACATTTTCCTGGCCTCTTACGGCTTGGCGACGCTCAAGGACCCCAAGGGCAGTTTGGAAACATGGGTCAAGAGTTTAGATGAATACCATCAGCACAAGGTCAACCTGGAAAACGCCATCCTGGCCCTCACCATTACTTATGGCCGGCCTCGGATCAGGCCGGGCCTGACCCTGGTAAAACCCCCGGAACCCCGGGTTTAAAACCTATAGGAGACAACTATGGAAATGGATAAAGACAAACCTGGTCCGCGCCGACAGGCGGCGGACGCCTTCATAGCCGCCTTGAACAACACGGCCTCACCCTTGTTTTACCCCCAAAGGGGCGAGGCGGCCCGGCCGCCTCAAAATCACGTTTCCGGCAAACCTTATGCCGGCATCAATCGGTTGATTTTGAGCCTGGCCGATGATGGCAGCGAACCCCGCTGGCTGACCAAAAAACAGGCGGCGGACTTGGGTTATTCGCCCAAGGAAGGGGCCAAAACCCAGGAGTTGGTCTTCTGGCAACACGAAAAAAAGGAGCCTGTATTGGAGTCTGACGGCCAACCCATGCTGGACGTTGACGG
>JAITBV010000179.1 GCA_031283395.1 Candidatus Adiutrix sp. | reverse complement strand
CCACGGCGACAGCCCCAGGCTGGACCTGAAACCCAGGTGCGTCTATGAGGAGAGCGGCCCGGGCTTGGGCTTGCTGCGTACCAACCTCTACGGCGGCCTTAAGAAATACCAGTGGCTGGCCCGCCCCCTGGCCCTGTGGGGTTTCTGCGCCTTGAAAGACGGCCGGACCGTGGATATCGTTTTCGGGGAAGACCCCCGGGATCCGGTCCTGACCGTGCCGGATCTCCTGCCCCACCTGGACCGCAAGGTCCAGCGGGAGAAAAAGATGGGCGAAGCCGTGGCCGCGGAAAAGATGAATCTCCTGGCCGCCGTCCTGCCCCTGGGGAAGCCCGAGGACAAGGACCGCCTGAAACTGGCCGTCCTTTCGATACTCCATGACCGCTGGGGCCTGACGGAAGAGGACCTGATCTCCTCGGAGCTGGAGATAGTCCCGGCCGGCCCGGCCCGGGAGGTGGGCCTGGACGGGGCCATGATGGGTGGCTACGGCCAGGACGACCGCCTGTCGGTCTTCGCCGCCCTCTCCGCCGTCCTGTCCGCCCCTTCGCCCCGGCGGCCCACCCTGATGGTCATCTACGACCGCGAGGAGATCGGCAGCTACGGGGCCACCGGGGCCGGCGGCCGCTTCATTGAGCACCTGGCCGCCCGGGCCTTCGAGGCCTCGGGCCTGGAACCCCGCTGGGCCGGGGTGCGGGAGGCCCTCCAGAACAGCCAGGGCCTTTCGGCCGACGTGGAAGCGGCCATGGACCCGGATTACAAAGAGGTGCACGAGGAATACAATTCCGCCCGCCTGGGCCGGGGTCCCTGCCTGGTGCGCTATACCGGCGGCGCCGGGAAATACGGGGCCTCCGAGGCCTCGGCCGAATATGTGGCCCAAATCAGGGCTGCCTTTGACCAAGCCGGCGTTTTGTGGCAGAGTGCCCTTTTGGGCAAGCAGGAGGAGGGCGGCGGGGGCACCGTGGCCCTCTTCCTGGCCGCTTACGGCCTGAACATCATCGATTGCGGCCCCCCGGTCCTCTCCATGCACTCGCCCTTTGAAGTTTCCTCCAAGGCCGATCTGTTTATGACCGTCCGAGCGTTTGCGGCTTTTTTAAACATGGACTAGCCGGGGGGCTGTTTCAGCCCGGCCCGAGACAAGCAAACATAACCCTAAAACGAGGTGGGAAGATGAAAAAAAATCTGTTGTTGGGCCTTATGGCGGCCTTTCTGCTCTGGGCCGCTCCGGCCGCGGCGGAAACCGTCACCATCGGGGTCATGGCCCCCATCACCGGCCCCTGGGCCTCCGAGGGCCAGGACATGGAAGCCATAGTCAAGATCATGGCTGACCAGTTCAACGCCGAATCCAAGGACCGCCAGGTGGAGATAGTGGTGGAGGACGACGCCGGCGATCCCCGTACGTCCGCCCTGGCCGCCCAGAACCTGGTGGCCGCGGGTGTGGCCGCCGTCATCGGCACCTACGGCTCGGCCATCACCGAGGCCTCCCAGGACATCTACGCCGAGGGGGACGTTCTGCAGATCGCCACCGGTTCCACGGCCATCCGTCTGACCGAGAAGGGCCTGCCCCTGTTCTTCCGCACCTGTCCCCGCGACGACGAGCAGGGCCGGGTGATGGCCGACCGGGTGGGCCAGTTGGGTTTTAAAAAGGTCGCCTTGGTCCACGACAACTCCTCCTACGCCAAGGGCCTGGCCGAAGAGGTCAAACCTCTTCTGGCTTCCATGAAAATCGGCGTGATCTTTGACGACGCCATCACCCCCGGCGACCGTGACTACACGGCCACCCTGACCAAGATCAAGGCCGCCGGACCCGAGGCCATCATCTTCACCGGCTACTATCCCGAAGCCGCGCTTCTCCTGCGCCAGAAGAAGGACATGGGCTGGCCCGTGCCCATGATCGGCGGCGACGCCACCAACAACAGCGCCCTGGTGGAGATCGCCGGCAAAGAAGCCGCCGCCGGCTATTATTTCATCAGCCCTCCGGGGCCCGGCGACTTGAATTCCCCCCGGAGCCAGGCCGTCCTGAAAGTATTTCAGGAAAAAGAGGGCCGCCTGCCCAGTTCGGTCTGGGCCATGATGGCCGGCGACGCCTTCGGGGTCCTGGCCCAAGCCCTTTCGGCCGGAACGGAGATGAAAGCCCCGGCCCTGGCCGTGTATCTCCAGAAGACCCTCCAGGACTACGACGGCCTCCCCGGCCCCATCTCCTTCAATGAGAAGGGCGACCGCCTGAGCGACGTCTATCGCCTCTACCAGGTGAATCCGGACGGCGGCTTCGTTCTTAAATAAACTGTGGAATTCTTCATCCAGCAGTTGACCAACGGCCTGGCGGTGGGGGGCATCTATGCCCTCATCGCCCTGGGCTATACCATGGTCTACGGGGTTTTGAAGCTCATCAACTTCGCCCACGGCGATCTCTTCACCCTGGGGGCCTACCTGGGCTTCACCGGCCTGGTGTCCCTGGGCCTGGCCGGCCAACTGGGGGTGGGGGCGGCCCTGGCCCTCTGCGTGGTCCTGGTCATGGGCCTGTCGGC
>JAITBV010000175.1 GCA_031283395.1 Candidatus Adiutrix sp. | reverse complement strand
CGGGCTGGGTGACCATAAGCTGCACCGACACCGGCCCGGGCATCCCGCCGGATATCACCGCCCGGCTGTTCGATCCCTTTTTCACCACCAAGAACCCCGGCGAAGGCACCGGCCTGGGGCTGTCCATCTGTCAGCGTCTGGTGTACAGTTGCCAGGGGCGCATCGAGGTCCAGAGCCCGCCCGGCCGGGGCGCCACCTTTATCGTCTGCCTGCCGGAGAGCCCGTCCGCGGGATCCCGCGGGATGGAGAGCCGCCCATGACCCAGAGAATCCTGGTCGTCGATGACGAAGAACATATCCGCAAGATCATGTCCATCATGCTCGGCAAGCACGGCTACCATTGCCGGACCGCCTCTTCCGGCGAAGAGGCCCTGGCCCTCATCGGCCGGGAGAGTTTCGACGCGGTCTTCACCGACATGAAAATGCCGGGCATGGACGGCCTGGAACTCCTGGCCCACCTCAAGGCCGACCACCCCGAGCTGGTGGTGGTGATGGTCACGGCCTTCGCTTCCGTGGACACGGCCATCTCGGCCATGAAGGCCGGGGCCTATGATTACGTGGCCAAACCCTTTAAGGAGGATGAACTCATCCTCATCCTGGAAAAGGCCCTGGAGCGCGGTCGTCTCCTGGATGAAAACCTCCGCCTGAAGAAGGAGATCAATGATCGCTTCGACCTTTCGGTCTTCCTGGGCCACAGTCAGGCCATGCGCAAGGTCTTCGATCTCATCGCCAAGGTGGCTGAAACCCGGGCCACGGTGCTAATCACCGGCGAAAGCGGCACCGGCAAGGAATTGGCCGCCCGCTCCCTGCACCTCAACGGCCCCCGCCGGGAAAAGCCCTTCGTCCCGGTCACCTGCGGGGCCATCCCCCAGAGCCTCATGGAGAGCGAGTTCTTCGGCCACGTCAAGGGCGCCTTCACCGGGGCCGACCAGGCCAAGAAGGGGCTCATAGCCGAAGCCGACGGCGGCACCCTTTTTCTGGATGAAGTGGCCGATCTGCCCCTGGATATGCAGGTCAAGTTCCTTCGGACCCTCCAGGAGGAGGAAGTGCGGCGGGTTGGGGAACTGTCGGCGAAGAAGGTCGACCTGAGGGTGGTGGCCGCCACCAACAAGGATCTGGCCGAGGAGGTCCAGGCCGGCCGCTTCCGGGAGGACCTCTACTACCGCCTGAATGTCATCAACCTCAGGATGCCGCCTTTAAGGGACCGGCCCGAGGACATCCCCCTCCTGGCCGGCCTCTTTCTCAAGCAGGCGGTGGAAAAAAACGGCCTTGGGCCCAAGAAGATCTCGCCCGCGGCCGTGCGTCTCCTGATGGACCAGAAATGGACCGGTAATGTCCGGGCCCTGCGCAACGTCATCGAGCAGAGCGCGGTCATGAGTGACGGTGAAACCATCACCCCCGAGGACTTTCCCTTTGCTCCGGCCGGACCGGCGGGGCCATCGGGAACGGCCGGTTTCCACCTCAGCCTCCCTGAAGAGTGGCTGGACCTGAAAGCCGCGCTCCGGGAAGTCACCGAAGCCGCCGAGCGTCGGATTATCGCCCGGGCCTTGGAAGCTCACGGCGGCAACCGCACCCATGCGGCCGCGGCCCTGGGCCTGAGCCGCCGAGCCCTGATAACCAAGATTCAAGCCTATGGCCTTTAGGGCGCCAAGGCCCCCCAAGCCCGTTTTTTGCAAAAAAAAAAAAAACCGTGTCTCCTAAAACCAAAGCCTTTTCATTCATGGGCCTGGCCATTTTCATCTGGGGCCTGTCCTATCCGCTCAGCCGGCTGGCCCTCCAGGATCTTTCTCCCCCGGCTTTTTCCGGTCTGCGCTTCCTCTTCGGCGCCCTGTCCCTGTTGCCCATGGCCGTCAGGCAGCGGCGGCGTCCGGCCCTACTGGCCTATACCGGCAACCATTCGCCCCGGCTCTGGCTCTGGGCGGGCCTCTTCGCCGGTTTCCTCCTCAGTTGTGGAGCCATCCTCCAGACCTGCGCCCTGACCAAGCTGCCCGCCGGCCAGGTCAGTTTCATCACTTCCCTTTACAGTTCCCTGGTGCCGGTCCTGGCCCTGGTCATGGGTTTTGTGCCGCGCCCCAAGGTCATGGCCGGGCTGGGGATCAGCCTGGTCGGGCTTTACTTTTTGACCGGAGCCGCCGCGCCCGGCCTGGGGCCGGCCGCTGGCCTGGTGATGGCGTCCAATTTTTTCTGGGCCACCCATATAGTGGTTTCAGGCTATTTCATGACCAAGGTCAATGCCTGGCTCTTCACTTTTGGCCAAATCCTGGCCGCCGGCCTGTTGATGACCGGCGCGGCCGCCGCCCTTGGCCTTTTGCCCACCTGGGAGATTTTCGTGAAGACCCTGCCCTATACCATGTGGGGCATACTCTCGGCCGGGGTGGCCTATCTATGCCAGGCCATGGCCCAGAGAGACCTTTCGGCCACGGCGGTGGCCGTCTTCTCGCCCCTACAGTGCGTCATAGCCGCTTTGGCCGGCCTGGTTTTCTTAGGCGAAATAATGACCGGCCGCATGATCTGGGGCGCGGCCCTGATTATCCTGGGTTCCCTGTTGGCCCAAGCCGCCCGGGAAGCTGTCCGCCTGACCCCTGACCACAAGCACTTTCGGTTTTGGGGCCGTTTGCGGCTGTTCCTGGGCGTTTTCTGCGCCGTCACCGTCCTGACCCTCCTGGGCTGGGCCATTATCGCGGTATGATCGCATTCATACGCTACTCAAACAGTGGAGTGGACAAATACCTTTCGCCCGTGTCCGGGAGAATCACCACAATGGTTTTCCCATTGTTTTCCCCGCGCAAAGCCAGTTGAGTCGCTGCCCAGAGGGCCGCGCCGGAAGATATGCC
>JAITBV010000174.1 GCA_031283395.1 Candidatus Adiutrix sp. | reverse complement strand
GGTCTCCCCGGCGAAGCGGCTCGTCTCCTCCCGCTCCTTCTGGAAGCGCCGGCGCATATTTTCGGTTTCCGCCGCGCAGCGGAGGTAGAGGTCCTGGAATCTCCGGGCTTCCTCGGCCCAGTCCTTCCCCTCTTCGGCCGCGGCCTCCGTTTCTTCCCCGGAGCTGGTTTTTTCTTCTTCGGTCATCGGCGGCTCCGTTCAAATCGTGGCCCTTGAGAGCAGGGGGGCCCTGTTCTCCGGTTGATACAAACTTAAGTTCGGTCAGGGACTTTTTCAAGAGGCGCGGTCAACTGTTTTCCAAAATGCCGCTGACCACCCGGGCGGCATAATCCACCACCGGCACGATTTCGGAATAATCCAGGCGCTGGGGGCCGATGATGCCCAGGGCCCCCAGGGTGCGATCCCCCCGGGTATAGGGCGAGGCCACCAGGGCCAGGCCGCTCAAGGCCGCGGCCGCAGCCTCGCGTCCCAGGACGATGCGCACCTGGCCGGCCTTGGCCACTTCGTTCAATAGGTTCATGAGGCGGTGTTTGTCCTCGAAGGCGGTAAAGAGGGCCCGCATGGCCTCGGTTTCGGAAAATTCCGGGTATTTAAGCAAATTTCCCCGGCCTTCCATGAAGAGATCCCCCTCGCCCTGATTGTCTTCGGCCCCGGCCGAAGCCTGGGCCAGGCGGAAGGCCCGCTCGTAAAGCCGGTCAAAGGCCTTCTTTTCATCCCCCATGGCCTTGATTATCTTAAGGCGGACTTCGTCCAGGGTAAGGCCCGGGACCTCCTCGGCCAAATAGCGGTTGACCTGGTTCAATTCATCCTGGCTCAGGTCTTCCTGGCCGGTCAGGACCTTGTTGCGCATCAGGCCCCCGGCCCCGACCATGACGGCCAGGATCTCGCCGGGCCCCAGGCGCACGAAATACAGGTTTTTAAGGAGTTCCAGACAGGGGCCGGAGACCACACCCATGTGCCGGGTGACATTGGACAGGACTTTGGAGCAGAGGGCGCAGACCGCCTCGGCCCGGGGCGCGCCGCCGGCCAGTTCCCGGTCGATCAGGGCCCGGTTGGCCTCGGAAAGCTGGCCCACGGCCAGGATCTCCCGCACGTAGGTCCGGAGGCCCGCTTCCGTGGGGGTCCGCCCGGACGAGGAGTGGGGTTGGGCCAGGAGGCCCATTTCTTCCAGTTGGGCCAGGACCTTGCGCACCGTGGCCGAAGACAGGTTCAGGCCGTGGCGCTTGACCAGGGCCTCCGAGGCCACCGGCTCGGCGGTCTTTATGTAATCGCGCACCACCAGTTCTAAAATCGTCCTGAGGCGCGGGGAGAGAGTCTTTTTCATCCCCTCCTCCAAAGCCACTGGTTTAACTTACTGAAAATAATAATGACAACCGGCTTTGTCAAGGAGCTTCGCTTTTATTTATTTTTAAAAAATTCCGCCACTTCCGCCAAGTCCGAGGTTCTGGGGGCCGGGGGCAGGGATTTGAGGAGTTTGGGGCCGTAGCTGGCTGTGAGCAGGCGGCTGTCCAGGATGGCCAGAAGGCCCTGGTCCAGGCTCCGGCGCAGAAGGCGGCCCAGGCCCTGTTTCAGGGTCAGGGCCGCTGCAGGTATGAAATAATCCCAGAAGGGGCGGCCGCCTTCTTCGGCCAGGAGGGCGGCCCGGGCCTTGACCAGGGGCTGGTCAGGCCGGGGGAAGGGCAGTTTTTCAATGATGACCGCGGACAGGCTTTCCCCGGGCACGTCCACCCCCTGCCAGAAACTGTGGGTGGCCAGGAGCACGCTGTCCGTCAGGCGGGTGAATTCGTCCAGAATGGCCGCCCGGCCCATCTGGCCCTGGACCAGGACCGGCCAGGGCAGGCGGCCGCTTAAACGTCCGGCCGCGTAAGTCATGTTCTTGTGGGAAGTGAACAGCACCAGGGCCCGGCCCCGGCTGATAGCCAGGAGTTTTTCCACTTCGGCGGCCATGGCTTCCGGGAAATCGGCCGACCGGGGGTCGGGCAGGTGCCCCGGGATATAGGCCAGGGTGCGGTTTTGGTAGTCGAAGGGGGAATCGACGATCAGGCCGTCTATTTCCGGCCACAGGCCCAGGCGGTCCTTGAAGAAGCTGAAATCACCCCCGGCGCTCAGGGTGGCCGAGGTGAAGACCAGGGTCCGGCCCGTGTTCAGGAGGGTCTCGGCCAGGTGGCGGGAGACCTTCAGAGGCAGGGCGGACAGGGTCAGACGGCGGCCCTGGCGCTCGGCCTGATAGACGAATTCGCGGCTCCGGGCTTCGCCGATGAACAATAGGTCGTCCCCGACGGCCGTAAGGCGGGCGGCCAGGGCGGCCGGGTCGGCCCCGTCCTGGGCCTTCAGAAGGTGGGCCAGGGCCAGGGCGTCGTGGTGGAAGTTCAGGAGAAAATCCCGGAGCGGGCCGTTTTCCTGGTCGCCTTCGGACCATAATTCTTTGTTTTCACGGCAGAAACTCTGGCTCAGGGCCTCGGCCTGGCGGCCGAAGATCTCGGCCAGGGGTTTGGCGGGCCCGGCCGCGGTCCGCCCCAGGTCGCGGGCCAGGGAAACCAGGGCGCCGGAGTTTATCGCCCGGCCGAAAAAGCCGGTGGCCGCCTCCTCCAGGAGGTGGGCCTCGTCAAAGACGGCCGCTTCCCAGGCCGGCAGCACTTCGCCGAAACCGCCGGCCCGCACGGCCAGATCGGCCATGAAGAGGTGGTGGTTGACCAGCACCAGGTCGGCCGCCGCCGCCTCCCGCCGGGCCCGCCACAGAAAACAATCCTTGAATTCCGGGCAGCGCTGGCCCAGGCAGCGTTCAGCCGGGGCGGAGATCTCAGCCCACAGACCGCTGTTTTCCGAAAGAAAGGCGAATTCCGCCCGGTCGCCGCCGGTCGCAGAGGAAACCTGGTCGGCCACCCGCTGGAGATCGGCCGCCTCGGCCGTGGGCCACAGGCTCGACTGGGCCAGGGCTATTTTCAGGAAATGAAGGCAGAGATAGTTCTCCCGGCCCTTGAGGCGGGCGGAGCGGAAGCCTTCGCCGAAGAAGCGGCGGATGAAGGGCAGGTCTTTTTCAAAAATCTGGTCCTGGAGGTTTTTCAGGCCGGTGGAGACCAGGGTTTTTTTACCGCTCAGGAGGGCCGGCAGGAGATAGGCCAGGGTCTTGCCCGTGCCCGTGCCGGCTTCGACCAGGGCGAAGTCGTCCTCCTGAAAGGCCCGGCCCACTTCCAGGGCCATCAGCAACTGGCCCGGCCGGGGCTCGAAAGCGGGCCAGAGCCGGGCCAGGCGGCCCTCCGGGCCCAGGAGTTCTTGCAGGGTTTCTTTCATTTTTGGGCAGATTTCACAATATACTGTATGAAATTAGTAAAATTTTAAGCTAAAAGCACAATATCTTGTGTCGACCTCGCCCCAGTGTCCGTTCAAGAAGTTCCCTGGCCGTTGCCAGACGTTTTTTCATTTCCTCAGACGTATAAGAGGTGTTGGCCGGCGTGGGCTGGCCTTGCTTTTTGTATGCTTCTTCATAGATTTCATAGGCCGTTATTAACATTTCAAAAATTTTTACTTCAAGTTCAAAGTTCTTTTCTTTCCTGGCCAGGAGGGCGGCGCGCTCGAAATAGTAGGAGGAAGGCGCGCGGCCGATGGTCATTAAATTATTAAGTTCTTCTTGGCAGCACCGCAGCATCACCGGCAGATCATTCTTATGCGTTTCGGCAAAGACGTATGACTTCAGGCCTTTCCCTTTCGCTGAAATTATATCAACGGGCAGTGCGCCGGTCTGGTCTGAAAATAAACCCGTGACGGCCGGTTTAAGCCTTTCGCTGATATACGCGCAGACATTTTCATCGAAGAATGGGGTTGCGGGCATCTTTCAAACCCTTCCCGGCCGGAAGTGCCTGCGGGCCAGCCACACGGCCAGAACGATGGTCTTGGCCGCCAGGATGATGGGGACGAGTTTTTTCATGGTGAACCTCCTGCCTTATTATTTGACCTTACAATGACGGGAGCAAAAACGGCGCTCAGGGCATCCCTGGCAGTTTCAGGCCGCCGGTCAACTGGCGCATCTCCTCGGCCGCCAGGTCCTGGGCTTTGCGCAGGGCCTCGTTGGCCGCGGCCAGGATAAGGTCGCGCAGCATATCCGCTTCCTCGGGGTCGATAACTTCCCGCTCCAGGCGGATATCCGAAAGCAGGCCCGAGCCGTTGGCAGTCACTGTGACCATGCCCCCTCCGACCGTGGCCTCGACGGTTTTGGCGGCCAGTTGGGCCTGTCTTTCCGCTACTTTTTTCTGGATCTCCTGGGCCTGGCGGACCAGGTCGCCCATGGCGCTCAAGTCAATGGCCATAAGGTCCCCTCCATTTTGGCATCAGTCATCGGCCGGTTCCTCCGCCAGGGTCTCGCCCTCCTCGTCGTCCTCCGTTGTTACCGCCGATTCCCCCGGCCGGAATTCAATGAATTCGCCCGGGAGGGCGGCCTGGAGCGCCTGGAGGTCCGGGGCGGCCTTAAGGGCCTGCAGTATTCCGGGGTCCTGGCCGCCGTCAATGATCAGTTCCGGCCGGCGGCCGTCCCAGACCTTTTCCAAGAGAGGGGGGAGGGCGGCCAGCAGATGGCGGACCGCCGTCTCTCCGGCTCCTGGGCTGAGGGTTATTTCCACGATCTCCGGCCCCCACTTTCGGGCCTGGGCGCCCTTAAGGAGGCCGGTCGAACCGCCCAGTTCCCGGGCGAAGCGGCGCAGGAACCCGGGCCAGTCCATCGGCGGCGACTCCGACGATGCCGCAGGTATCGCCGCCGGGGGCGGCTTCAATGGAGCGGCCGAAGGGGCCGGGTCCGTTTGCGCCGGAATCGTCGGGGCCGGCGGTGGCGCCATCGGCGCCCGCGGGGGCGGGTTCCGGCCCAGGAGCCGCTCCAGGCGGGCCGCCAGGTCGGCCAGGGACACCAGGGCCGGCCGGCTCGCCAGGCGGATGACCTGGGCCTCCAAAAGCCAGCGGGGCTGGGGGCTGAAGCCGGCTTCACCCTGGAATTTCAGCCAGGCTTCGAAATTGCGGTGCAGGGTCTCGAGGCTGTGGCGGCCGGCCGCGTCCGCCAGGCTCTCGGCCTCGGTTTCGGTGAGGTTCAGGAGGTCCGCGCTATTGCGGTCCACCTTCAAGAGGGTCAGGCCGCGGCTGTACTCCAGGAGTTTCAGGGCCAGGTTTTTGAAATCGCAGCCGTGGCGGTAGGCCTCGTCCACGGC
>JAITBV010000161.1 GCA_031283395.1 Candidatus Adiutrix sp. | reverse complement strand
CTTTGCTCCGCCCGGGCTGTCAGACCTGGGAAAGTCGCGGAAGCGCGGCCGCGGCCTTCCTCATGTGTGACCATTTCAGCACTTTTAAACAGAATTGTCAAGCTAATAATTCTAATTATACATAAATTTTAATAACTTACTCTTGATGTTGGGGGGAGGTACTCTCCAGCCACAACATATGCCGCTTTTCGGCCGGCTCTTGGGCTCCATACCCGGCCTTGACAGGGCCGCGGAGAAGCAATATATTGTTTTTCAGGCAAGGGAGCCGGATAAAGGCCGGCTGTGAGGCGCACCCGTTTTCCCCGTCCCGGGCCACCTAAGGGACGGCAAGTGCGCGACCTTCTGAACCTGATCCGGGTAATACCGGCGTAGGGAGCCGCTTCCTTACCGGCCTGACCGCCTTTTTTCCAAGGCTCCCTTAATTCCGCCCTTAGGAGCCTTGAATTGTTCCCCTCTGAACCGCCGGCCATTCCCTTGAAATGCGCGCTAATAATCGCCTCCTCCGATTCCGGGGGCGGGGCGGGCCTCCAGGCCGACTTAAAGACCCTGGCCGCCAACGGCGTTTACGGTTTCTGCGTAATCAGCGCGGTGACGGCCCAGAACTCCACGGCGGTGACGGCCATGGAATGTCTGACGCCAGGCGCGGTGACGGCCCAACTGGCGGCCGTGGCCGATGATTTCGGCCCTAAGATCGGGGCCGTTAAGATCGGCCTTTTGGGCAATGCCGAAAACACCCTGGCCGTGGCCGACTTCCTGGCCTCTCGCCTCCCGGGAGTGCCGATGGTGGTGGACCCGGTCATGGTCAGCGCCTCGGGCCACGCCTTCCTGCCGGCCGAAGCCGTGGCGGCTCTAAAGAAACTTCTGCCCCTGGCCGCCCTCGTTACTCCCAACATCCCGGAAGCCGAAGTCCTGACCGGCCTGAGCCTGGACGGGGACGAGGCCAGGGCTCGCTGCGCCCGACGGCTCCTGGCCGAGACCGGGGCCCGGAATATCCTTATAAAAGGCGGCCATGACCGGGGTCCGGTAGCCGATGACCTCCTGGCAGGCCCGGAGGGTGAGACCTGGTTCCGGGGACCCCGGGTAGCCACGGAAAACAGTCACGGCACAGGTTGCACCCTGTCCTCGGCCATCTGCGCCGGCCTGGCTCAGGGCCGGCCCCTGGCCGAAGCCGTCGGACGGGCCAAGGCCTACGTCACCGAAGGCCTCCGCCACAGCCGCCGCCTGGGGGCCGGGCCGGGCCCGCTCCATCATTTTCACGAATTTTATCGCTATGCGGATGAAGGATAAGGTTTTATGATATGGACGAGCTAAAAAAAGCCCTGGCCCTGGTCAAGGCCGAATCACCCCTGACCCTTAACATCACCAACCAGGTCACCATCGGCGACTGCGCCAACGCCCTTTTAGCCATCGGGGCCGCGCCGGTCATGAGCAACGACCCCGACGACGCCCGGGGCCTGGCCGCCCTGGCTTCGGCCACGGTCCTTAATATCGGCACGGTGGGGCCGGCCCAACTCGAAGTCCTTCTGGCGGCCGGGCGCGGGGCCCGAGCCTCGGGCCGGCCGGTGGTGCTGGACCCGGTGGGGGCCGGGGCCACCGCCACCCGACGGACAGCCGCGGAAAGCCTGCTCCGGGAGGTCAGGCCGGGTATAATTCGGGGGAACCTGTCGGAGATCAAGGCCCTGGCCGGATTGGAGGGCGTCCAGCGCGGGGTGGATTCCGCAACCGGGGACGACCTGCCGGCCGTGGCCGCCCTGGCCGGAGAACTGGCCGGCCGCCTCTCGGCCGTGGTGGCCGTGACCGGGCCCACCGATGTGTTGGCGACCGGGGGGCAAACCTGGTTCATCAGCGGGGGCAGCCCCCTCTTGACCCGGCTGACCGGGACCGGCTGCCTTTTGAGCGCCATGGTCGGGGCCTACGCCGGCGTGACCGGGGCCGATCCGGCCCTGGCTGCTGTCGGGGCCCTGGCCCATCTGGCCCTGGCCGGGCAGAGGGCGGCCGAGAGCCTCGATCAGGCCCCCCTCCTGGGCACTTTCAAGGCCCGGCTTTTCGACCACCTGGCCCTGGTCAGCCCTGAAGACCTGGCCCGCTGCGGCCTTGCGGAACAGAAATGAGGCCGGATCTGGCCGAGCGCCTCAGGCTGACCTTGGTGGTAAGCCGCGACGAAGCCGCGCCCCGGGCCGTGACCGAACTGGCCGAGGCGGCCTTCGCCGGCGGGGTCACGGCCCTCCAGCTTCGGGAGAAGGGGGCCTTGAGCGATAGGGAATTTTACGAAGAAGCCTTGGAATTGCGGGAATTCTGCCGGGCCCGCAACCGCCTCTTCCTTCTTGACGACCGCCTGGACCTGGCCCTGGCCGCGGATGCCGACGGGGTCCACCTGGGCCAAAAGGATCTGCCGGCCGCCGTAGCCGCCAGGCTCCTGCCCCCGGGCCGGATATTGGGCGTTTCGGTCAGGACGGTGGCGGAAGCCCGGGCGGCCCTGGCCGACGGCGCCGCCTACCTGGGGGTGGGGGCCGTCTTTCCCACGGGCAGCAAGGACGACGCGGTCCTGGTCAAGCCGGAGACCGTGCGGGAAATATCGGCCCTGGGGGCGCCCACCGTGGCCATCGGCGGCCTGACCCTGGCCAATGTCAAGGCGGCCTGGGCCCTGGGCGTCACGGGCCTGGCCGTCATCTCGGCCCTGACCCGGGCTGCGGACCCTCGGGCCGCGGCGGCCGGACTCCTGGAAGGGGCCGGGATATGAAGGCCGGGCTCCGGGCCGCGGGGAGCCGCGAACCTTATGGGCTTACGCTCAACGAGGGCCCTTTTCTCCGGCCCGGTCCCGGCCCGGTCCGAAAAAATCTGAAACTCCTGGGCCTCTGGCTTCTGCCCCTGGGCCTGACTTGGGCCCCGCTCTGGCCGGCGGCCGGGCGCGGCGAATTGAGCGGCGGGGTTTTGGCGGTCCTGGCCGGGGCCCTCCTCGGGGCTCTGGCCGGAGCCCCGGCCGGACAAAAGCGGACCGCCGCAACCGACCTGGACTGGCTGGTGACGGCCGCCCTGGGCTTCTGGATGTTAGGGCCGTCCTTGGGAGGAATTCCGGGCCTGGTTTTCAGCCTGGCCGGAGGGCTGGCCGGCGGGTTTATTTCGGTCCGGCCCGGCTTGGCTGGTCTCCGGGCCGCCCCGGGGCTCATCGCCCTCGCTGTGATTCCGGCCGCGGCCTTGGCCGTGGAAGCCGGCGCCCGCCTTTGGCCGGGCCTTTTAGCCTGGCCCCTGGAACTGGCCTGGGGCCGTCCGGCCTGGCCCTTTATTTTCGCCGCGGCCGCGGCCGGCCTGGCCTGGAATCACAGGTTCGGACGGGCCTGGCCTTTTTTCTTTCCCTGGCTGGCCGCGGGCGGGCTCTGGCTGGCCGGCCGGGCCGGCCTGAACCTGGGTTGGCTGCCCTATTTCGACCTGGCCCGCCTGGCCGCCCTGACCCTGCCCCTGGCTCTGGTCATTCCGGCCCTGGCCCGGACCCGGCGGGAACTTGCGGCCGCCGGATTTATCGGCTTCCTCTTTCTTTGGCTGCCCCTGCCCTCCACCGGTTTTTTCGCCCTGGACCGGAGCCTTCCGCCCTCGGCCGCGGCTACGGCCGCCTGGGCTTGGCTGGCTTGGAGAAGAAAAAAGGACAAACCGCCGGCTCCCCCGCCGGCCTTGGAAGAGACGGCGTCCCGGGCCTTTTTAAGGTGCCTGGGCCGGAGTCCCTTGATCGCCGAATGGCGGGGACCGGCCAGTTGCCGTCTGGCTACGGACCATGATGACGGGCCCCGCCTGTGTCCTTACGGCTGCCTGGGCTTGGGCGACTGCCGGGCGGCCTGCCCCTGGGGAGCCATAGACCGCGATGATGACGGCTTCCCCCGGCCCCTTGAGGAACTCTGCCGGGGTTGCGGCCGTTGCCGGGAGACCTGCCCCCGGGGCTTGTGGGAATTGGCCGAGGCCAGGGGCCGGGCCTTCATTGCCTGCGTTTCCAGGGCCGATATGAAGACAGGGGCCGGGCTCTGCCCGGTCAGTTGCCTCGGTTGCGGCCGTTGCCGCAAGGCCTGCCCGGCCGGGGCCATCGTCGGCCGGTCCGGGGCGCTCAAGGTGGACCAGGCTGCCTGCCTGGCCTGGGGTGAGGATTGCGACCGCGCCTGCGTCACGGCCTGCCCTCATGGCGCCTTGACGGCCGGGAATCTTTATGGTAACTTTGGCGATGCTTTAAGCCGGGGTAGCTCAGTCGGTAGAGCAGTGGACTGAAAATCCGCGTGTCGGCGGTTCAATTCCGTCCCCCGGCACCATTTGAAAATTCGGCAATGGCCGATATGAACCAAAAGCCCTTGAAAACCAAGGGCTTTTGGTTTTTTATAAGGCCGCTGAGGGTCGTTTGGAACCCTTGACAGCCGCCTTCCTTATGGGTATGTTTATGAGTAAGGCGCTCTGAAAGCCACCCCAAAGGAAGTTTCATACCCATGTGAGCGGCTTTACCGATGCCGGTCACCACATTGTATTGATTACACCGGAGAGAAGCCGTCATAAAGTATGAACGTTAACGGTCATCATTACAGGACAATCTCGCTGAAGGGGCCTGATTTTAAATCCGTAGAGATTATAAATCAGCTTTTACTCCCTTTCAAATTTGAAATTCTTGTTCTGAGTACTGTTGCTGATATAGCAAAAGCCATAAAGGATATGTATGTGCGCGGCGCCGGGCTTATTGGGGCCGCCGCCGCTTATGGGATGTATCTTGCTTCTCTTGAGGCCGAGGAAATTTCCTTTAATGACGATATAAGCCGAGCAGCGAGGCTTTTAAAAAACACCCGGCCAACAGCGCGTAATCTGGCCTGGGCGGCGGACAAAATGACAGTTTTGCTCACGGGGCACAGCGGAAGCCTTGAACAAAAAAGAGAAGCCGCCCGGCTGGAAGCCGAAGCTATAGCCGACGAAGATTCAAATTCATGCAAACAGATAGGCCTTCACGGCTTTGAAATAATCAAAAAAATTTCTGATAAAAAAAACGGCGGCTGCGTTCACATACTTACCCATTGCAATGCCGGGTGGCTTGCCTTTGTCGATTACGGTTCCGCTCTTTCACCTGTATATACCGCCTTCGATCAGGGAATTGATGTTCATATCTGGGTTGATGAAACCCGTCCAAGAAATCAGGGAGCGAGCCTTACAGCCTGGGAACTTTCCATGCACGGTGTAAAGCACGATTTAATTGTGGATAACGCGGGGGGGCACCTGATGCAGCATGGCATGGTTGATATTGTGATCACTGGCGCTGATTGCGTTACGAGAACTGGCGACGCCGCGAATAAAATAGGAACCTATCTTAAAGCATTGGCGGCAAAAGAGAATAATGTGCCTTTTTATGTAGCCCTTCCGTCATCAACATTTGATTTTAAAAAGAAAGACGGCGTTAAAGAAATTCCAATCGAAGAGCGCGATTCATCTGAAGTCCGGTATTTCACCGGGATTACAAAAGAAGAAAATATTGAAACAGTGCGGATTTGCCCCGAAGGGACTCCCGCCAGAAACTGGAGCTTTGATGTTACCCCCGCCGGGCTAATCACAGGGCTTATAAGCGAGCGCGGTATTTGCGGGGCAAACGAAAAAGATATATTGGCCCTGTATCCGGAGGCGAACGCCTGAGGGGGATAATGGATGAAGGTTATGTAAAATACACAGCCCTGCATGAAAACGCCCAAATACCGCTGGCGGCTTTAGTAGCGCGGCAGTTGCCGGTGTTAAACGAAGCCAGAACAAAATGTTTTACACTCGGCCTTGTAGGTGTTTATCCTAACGGTATAGGTTACGGAAACTTAAGTATTCGCGTTCATGATGATGAGTTTTTGATCAGCGGTACCGCCACGGGAGCAAAACCTGTTCTAAGCAATGAAGATTACTGTCTTGTGAAATCATTTGATATTGCCCGTAACAGCATTGTAAGCCGCGGCCTTATTCAGGCTTCTTC
>JAITBV010000109.1 GCA_031283395.1 Candidatus Adiutrix sp. | reverse complement strand
TGCCTTATACGACGATACTGCTAATATCCGAATTTCTTCTGATTGACCTTTCATGCCTTAATTATATATCAAAGATATCTAATTTGTAAAGCGCTCTAATGATTAAAAAGCTGTTGGTATATACGGAAGAGATACGGCTCAACGCAAAGAATGCTTCTTTAATTTTAGTGGTGGACCGTCGTGCCCACTTTGATTGGAGCACTGTGCATGTGTTATCCTCAATGCATGATGAGGCTATATTAATTGGTTGTTCTACTTTAGAAAAGTTTGAGGCACGATTTATAGAAGCGTTTAAACCTTTGACAGGACCGAGACCCAACAAATTTACATGGCACGGCAAAACGATGTTTGAAATCATAGTTTTGGAAGCGCCGCATGCAGTAATGGCTGTGGAAGAAATGTATGATGGCGGTTTAGAAATAAACATTATGGACATAGATGGTAATTTCCTTCCATCGATTTATGTAACCAGAGATGATATGGATAGATGGCTTAAAGTGCTGGAAGAATACCGTTTGAAGCACCCTTGGAATGTACAAGTCAAGTAATCACCTGACACCCTGCCTAGGCGGGGCGCTGCCCACGCATATAGCTAAAGATCAGCGCTTCCCTGGATCTTCGCTCCAGGCCGCCAATTCAATTTCCGCGGCCCGGGCCGCGTCGGCTATGGCCGCGCCGACCAGGCGGCTCAAGTGGTGGGCCGGCCAGCGCACGGCCTCGGACGGAAGCCGGAGAGCCGGGCCGAAGGCCACCACCACCCGGGCCCCGGGCAGGGGCAGGTAGGTCTGGTTCCAGGAATTCCTGAAAACATAGGCCCGGCTCACGGCCACCCCGGCCGGGTAGAGGGGGCGGCCGGTCTTGGCGGCCAGAAAGCCCGGACCCGGCTTGGCCACCAGCCGGGGGCCGCGCGGCCCGTCGGCGGTGAAGACCGCGTTGCGGCCGCCATCCAGGGCCTTTTTCAAGGCCAGAAGGCCCGCGCCCCCGCCCCGGGAGGAAGAACCTCTATAGACCTGGTGCCCCAGGGCGGCCAGGGCCAGGGCCAGTTTGGCCCCGTCCCGGGATTGGCTGACCAGGATGGCGGTGTTCATGTGCCGCATGGTGGGGGTCAGGACCAGGTCGTCCCCGTGCCAGTGGGCCATGACCCCGTTCACGGCCGGGTCCGGCTGGCCGATGATGCGCAGACGCCAGGCGCGGCTGTATAGGGCCATCAGGCGGCCCGCCCAGGCCGGCCAGTTAAGGAAGAATTTTTCCGGGCCGTTCGGCACTATCCTTCCTCTCGGCCTTCGGCCAGAGCCGCCAGCCCGTCGCGCATGGGCCTGAACCAGAGATAGAGGCAGATCCCGGCGGCCAGAAGCAGGAGGATCGCGGCCAGGGCCGAGGCGCCCGGGGTCCAGCGGCCCCAACCCCGGGCCCGGTTGGAAAATTTTATCACCGGCCAGACCGAAAGCCCGATGACCGCCAGGCTCGCCAGACTGGAGGAGACCATGTAGACCAGGCCGCCGTAGCCGGTCGGGGCCTGGGCCGGGCTGGCCGCCTCAAAGCGGGGGTGGCGCCCGCCCAGTCCGACGGCCAGGGCGCAGAGCCCGGGGGTCAGGCCCAGGGTGATGATGACGGCCGAGATGTTCATGACCGGGTTCAGGTCCAAATAGCGGTTGCCGAGGATGATCAGGGCCAGGGCCACGGCCATGATGGGCGGGAACCACAGCCAGTATTTTATCTTCATGAAGTCGGACAGGCTCAGGGGCGCGGCCTTGATGATCCAGAAGGCGAAACCCTCCCCGGAAATGGCGGGGAAGGCGAAGCGCAGGGCCAGGGTGGACGAGACCAGGGCCACCAGCCCCAGGTTCAGGAAGGCGAAAAAATTGCCCAGGGGTATGGCCCCGCTGGGGAAACGGCCCAGGTTAAGAACGGAAAAGTTATACAGGTAGATCAAAAGGAGGGCGGCCAGCAGGATCAACTGGGACCACTGGGTGTGGTCGCGGAAGAAGGTCTTGAGGTCCTTGACCACCAGGGCCCGGCGTTCCGGCCTCATCAGGCGGCTGGCCCGGCCCAGGGCCAGATTGATGAGGCTCCCGGCCCGCCTTTTACGTGACGAGCCTTCCAGGCTCTTGTTGTAGCCGGACCAGAACAGGCCGGCCGCGAGATATGAGGTCAGCACCGCGACCGCCGCGGCGGTGCTCCAAAGGAGGGCCAGCCAGAGCCAGGGGCTCATCTGCCCGGACCGCCCGGTGAGCAAGGGCCAGATCGCCTCCACGGCCCATTCGGTGGGGAGCAGGGAGGAGGCCGGGGTCTGAAGGGCGGCCAGGTAGGCGGCGGCGTTCATGAAGCCCTGGGGGGTGACCAGCTGCTCCGGCCGCATTAGCCTGAAGGCGATGTAGAGGACGCAGAAGCCGATGATGGACAAAAGGCCCATGATCTCCTTGGTCCTCCTGGCCGGAAAGATGTTTACCAGGATAAGGACCACCGCCTGGCTCAGGTGGCCGGACATGACCAGAAGGGCCAGGGTGGCCAGGGGCGCGGCCAGGTAGTAGCCCGGGGCGGCCGTATAGACAAAGCCGTAGGCCAGGAAGACCGGCAGGAGAAAGGCCGCCGGCATCCAGGCGCTGACGGCCAGGGCCTCCAGGGAGCGGGCCCAGAAAAGAGTTTCCAGGCTTACGGGCGCGCCCATCAGGAGGTCGAGGTCCTTGGCCAGGAAGAAGCCGGACAGGGCGGAAATCAGGGCCGAGAACATCAACAGGGCCGAACCGGTCAGCCAGAGGAGGCCGAGGAATTTCCGGCACAGAATGTCGCCCAGGACGTCTGCGGCCTTGAGATTGTTCAGCACCTTGACCGAAAAGGCGAAGACCAGGACCCAGACCACCAGGGTGAACAGGGCCACAAAGAGGGCCTTGGTCCTCCCTCCGCGCCCGGGGCGGCGCAGGGTGTTTTTAAGGCCGATGAGGCCCGGCCTCAGGATGACCAGCCAGGCCGGCATCAGTTGAACACTTCCGAGAGTATCTGCGGGGCGCCGCCGTCGGTCAGTTTCAGGAAGATGTCTTCCAGGTCCCCGTCCCGGCCGGACCTTCGGCGCAGTTCCTCTTCCGTGCCCACGGCCATAAGGGCGCCTTTGGCGATGATGCCGATGCGGTGGCAGAGGCGGGAAGCCAGGCTCATGGTGTGGGTCGGGAGCAAAATGGCCACGTTCTCCTTTTCGGCCAGGTGCCGGAAAATATCCGCCACCAGCTTGGCCCCCCGGGGGTCGAGACCCACTATGGGTTCGTCCACCACCAGGATGCGGGGTTTGGGGAGCAGGGCTCCGGCCATGATCAGGCGCTGTTTCATGCCGTGGGAATAGTTTTCAAT
>JAITBV010000100.1 GCA_031283395.1 Candidatus Adiutrix sp. | reverse complement strand
TGGGCCGGACGGTCGGGACAGGCGTGGTCATGAGGCTGGGCTCTCTTTTTCCTCATCGGCGGCGGCCCGGGCCCCGGCCCGGGGGTGATGGCTGTCGTGGACCTGGCTGAGGCGCTCCGTCCCGACCTTGATGTAGATCTCCGTGGTCACGAGGCTGGCGTGGCCCAGCATCATCTGGACCGCCCGGAGGTCGGCCCCGCCTTCGACCAGGTGGGTGGCGAAGGAATGTCTCAGCACATGGGGAGTCACGTTTTTAAGGCCCAGGCTCCCGGCATAGCGGCCCAACAGGCGCCAGAAATACTGGCGGGAAAGGCGGCCGCCCCGGCTGTTTAGAAAAACCTGGCTCCGGCTGGCCGGGGAGGTCAGCCGGGGACGCCCCTGATGAAGGTAGCGGGCCAGAAAGCCGGCCGACACTTCACCCACGGGAACCAGGCGTTCCTTGCCGCCCTTGCCCCGCACCTTGATGAAAGATTCTGGCAGGTTGACCTGGCCGAGGGTCAGATCCAGAAGCTCGGAGACCCGGAGCCCGGAACCGTAGAGGAGTTCAAGCATGGCTCGATCGCGCAGCCCCAGGAGGCTGTTCGGGTCCGGGGCCGCCACCAGCCGGCCTATCTCGGCAGGCCCCAGGGCCTTCGGCAGGGACCGGGGCGGGCGGGGACCGTCAAAGTTGTGGGCCGGGTTGTGGCCCATAATTTTTTCCGCCTCCAGGAAGCGGAAAAAGGCCCGGATGGCCGACAGGGCCCGGGCCCGGCTACGGGGGGCCAGCCGGCCGGCCAGTTCCAGGAAATAGGCCGTCAGGCGGCCGCGGTCGACCCTGGCGAAATCCCGGACTCCGCCCTTTTCCAGCCATCCCAGAAAGGCGGTCAGGTCGCGGCCGTAGGCGTCCAGGGTGTGGCCGGAGAGTTGGCGCTCCACCCGAAGGTGACCCAGGTAGAGGTCCAGGGCGTTTTCAAAAGCGGCCGACTGAAGGCCGGTCATTGTTTTCCTCCGGCCGTCTGGGGGCGGTGATCCATTTCGGCAATGGGCACCAGTTTATTGTATAATATGAAAAAAAGCAATTTGGCCGGAACCGGCCCGGAGGTCCTTTAAGGATGAGTCTTGAGTATGATGGTCCGCCGGTCCCCGGGGGCAAGCTGGACCCGGCCGCCTTCGACGAATATTTCCGGGCCGAGGCCTCCCCCCTGGCCGGGGTGGACGAGGCCGGCCGGGGTCCCCTGGCCGGGCCGGTGGTGGCGGCGGCGGTGATCCTGGACCCGGCGGCGGATTACCCCGGGGTGGGAGATTCCAAAAAACTGTCTCCCCGGGCCCGCGAAAAGGCCTTCGACCTCATCCGGGAGCGGGCCCTGGCCTGGGCCTGGGCGGAACTGCCCGCAGCCGAGGTGGACCGCTTGAATCCCCTCCGGGCCGCCTTGGCGGCCATGGCCCTGGCCGTGGAGGGCTTAAGCCCGCCGCCGGCCCTGGTGCTGGCTGACGGCAACTTCGCCCCGGCCACGGCCAGACCGGCCCGGGCCGTGATCCGGGGCGACGGGCTCTCCCTGTCCATCGGGGCGGCCTCCATCATGGCCAAGGTGACCCGGGACCGGTTGATGCTGGAATGGCACGCCCGCTACCCACATTACGGCTTTGACCGCCACAAGGGTTACGGCACGGCCGAACACCTGGCCGCCCTTCGGCGCCACGGCCCCTGCCCCTGCCACCGGCTGACCTTCAAAGGCGTTACCTGATGGCGTGAACATCGCCAAGGACAAATTTTTGCGTATCAGTCCGCGGTGATGAAACGCAATTCCGGCAACACCGCGCAGGTCAGGGGGCCGCCGAATACGGCTCCGGTGTCCAGCCCCAGGCGGCCCGGGGCCATGAAGGGCTGTTTGAAGGGCGTGTGGCCGAAGACCACCAGCCGGCCGAAATCATAGTCGTTCTGCAGAAATTCATCGCGGATCCACAACATGTCCTCAAGGCTCTGGGAAGCCAGGGGGAGGCCCGGCTGAAGCCCGGCATGGACGAAGATATGCTGGTCGGTCTCAAAACAGGGCAAGAGGCCGCGGAGGAATCCCAGATGCTCCAGGGTCAGGTTCTGGTCAGGGCGGGTGTAGTTTCGGACCGTGGCGGAAAAGCCGTTGTCATTGAGCGGGGGGTATATCTCGCCGCTTATGAACTTAAGGAACATCTCCTCGTGGTTGCCCATGAGGGTCACTATATTGGGAGCCCGGTCGGCCAGGTCCGCCAGGGTGTCGACCACCTCGTAACTTTGGGAACCGCGGTCGATATAGTCGCCCAGGAAAATCAGAAGGTCGTCGCCGCCGGGCGTCCAGTCCAGCCGCTCCAGGAGCTTTCTGAGCTTCAGATAGCAGCCGTGGATATCCCCCACGACGAAGTAACGGCGGTCGTTCATGCCACCCCCCTTCTCCGGGATCAGCCGGTGTTGCTCAGCCGGACTTCCCGGGCCGCGGCCTGGGTGTAGAGGCGATTGACAGCATTGATGTAGGCCTGGATGCTGGCCTTGACGATGTCGGTGGCCGCGCCGCGTCCCTGGGCGGAGATGCCGCCGTGGCTCAGCTCCACCACTGTTTCCCCCAGGGCGTCGGAGCGGGGGCTGGTGGCCCGGATGCTGAAGTTTTCCAGGTTGGGATAAAAATCCATGGCCCGCTTGATGGCGCTGTAGGCGGAATCTATGGGCCCGTTGCCCGTGGCCGCGTCGCGCAGCTCATCCTGGTGGTCGCGGCGGATGACCACCGTGGCCGTGGACAGCCCCGCGCCCACCCCCACGGCGTATCCCACCAGTTCATAACGGTGTTCCGGGGTCACGGCCAGGATCTGGTCGGAGATTATGGCTTCAATATCGCCGTCTGAAACATCCTTTTTTTCGTCGCAAAGACGCTTGAAGGAATCAAAGCCCCGGCCGATCTGCTCTTCGTCCAACTGGTAGCCCAGGGCCTCCAGCCGGTCGCGGAAGGCGTGGCGGCCCGAGTGCTTGCCCAGCACCATCACTGCCGGGACGCTGCCCACATCTTCGGCCTTCATTATTTCATAGGT
>JAITBV010000090.1 GCA_031283395.1 Candidatus Adiutrix sp. | reverse complement strand
GGCAGGCTTCGGCCAAGCTGTAGGCGGCCAGACCGGCCAGGCGAATGGGGCGGCCGGCCATAGAGCCGGAGGCATCCAACAGGATATATACGGCCGTATCCAGGTTGACCCTGGCCCCGGATCGGCGAAATACTTTTGAACCGCCGATGGGCAGCTTGTAAAGCGAGCCGGGATCCAGCCGGCCGCGGTGACCGGGATGGTTAACTTTTACGCTCAAGGTCCGCAATAATCCCTGGAGACGGCTCTGGAGGAGCAGGCTGAGGCGCCGGGCCTCGGCCAAATCAACCGGTGTCAGGATATTTTCCACCGGCCTTTGGGGCCGCCCTCCTCCGGCTCCCTCGCCGTTATCGGCTTCTTCACCGGCTTCCCCGGCGCGATTAGCTTCGTGGCTCGATCCGTCTTTTCCCTTGCTCCCGCCGCCCTCGGACTTGGAAAGATCGGCCTCCAGGCCACGCTCCAGGCAGGCTATGATTTTTTTGAGCGCGGCCAGGGTGGCCGCTGGTTGGGGATAGCCGGCCGCGAGTTCGGCCAGGTGGGGCTTCAAGGCCCGGGACAGGCCTGGAAATCCGGCCTCCAACCGGTCGGCGGCTGACCGGGCTTCGGCTTCCAACTCCGCGCCCACCCCTCCGGAAGCCGCCAGTCGGCCCAGTTCCAGGAACAGCCAGGGCAGGATCAGATCAGGGCGGTCGCCGGTCATGGCTCATACGAAATTTCTGGGGAAATGCCGCTTGAGCTTTTCCCTTAACAGCCGCCTGGTTTCTGGTGAGGCGCGGAACCCCAGGGCCCGGTCCAGGGCGTATTGGACCGGAGAGACCTTTTTTTGCAAGAGCGGCAGGAACCTCTGGGTCAGATCGGCCCAGCGCAGGAGGGTCCGGGTGGAAAAGGTCACCTCCACCACTTCCGCCGCCGAATTGGCCGGGGCCTGGTCCGGGGCGGTCGAGGCGGTGAATAGGGCCCGGATCTCATTGGCCCCCTTGATCATGGCCGTGCGGATGGTTTCCGGGAGGTCCGGCGCGGCCCTTTCCAGGATGAGGCTTTCGGCGACCGTCTCGGGATAACCTGTTTCCACCAGCCAGAAGCGGTCCATGAAGGCCAGGTTCTGCCGCAGAACGCCCTGATACAGGCCGGTCGGGTCGGCCGCGCCGTTGGTGTTGGCCGTGGCCGCGAAGCGGAAATTGAGGTGGGGCGGGATCAATTCCCCCTGGTTTTCAGGAAGGCAGAGGGGTTCGCCGTCCAAGACCCCGTTGAGACCGGCGGCCGTGGCCGGGTCCAGGAGGTCTATTTCGTTTAAGAGGAAAAGGCCGCCGTAGCGCAGGGCCAGGGCCAGAGGGCCGTATTGATAGCGAAGACTGCCATCATTGACCGTCAGATGTCCGGCCAGGTCCGGGAATTCCAGCCGGCTGTGGCCGGTGACGTCGAAGACCGGGTAGTTTATCCGGGCCGCGACCTGTTTGATGAGGCTGGTCTTGCCGCAGCCGGTAGGGCCGAAGAGGTAAAGAGGGTCGGAGGGGGCCGAGAACCAGGCCAGGACGTCATCCACCGAGTCATGAAAATGATAGAGAGGGTCGAGCCTGGGACAAAAGGGGTTGCTCCGGGCATAGCCCCATAGCCGCCGGCCGGTCGCCCGCCCGCCGAACAGGTCGCCGCAGTCGAAGGCGGCCGGCTCAAGCCCCCTTAAAACCGCTTCCGGCGTTATCGCGATCTCCATGCAAGCTCTCCTGTTTCGGGGCCGCCCGTCAACCCCGGCGGGACTTGTGCTTCAACAGATCATGGATTTTCCTGATAAGTTCTTCATCATCAGCCTGACCGGGGGTCAAAGTCCGCCTAATTTTTTCCCACAAATCGCCCTGGTCGCGGGAAAAACCGGCTTCCCGGCCCGGGACAAGGTTCCGGGCCAGGACTTCAAAGCCCTCGCCGAACAGGTCGGCCATGAGTTGCCGGTTGGCCTGGTCTCCGTCTTCCAGGTATTTTTGACACACCTGGCGGCGGAATTCAGCCTCTTGCGGTTCCGGCCAGGCCGGGGTCGCCCCCGGGGGCGGGGGGTGGTTCCGGTTCCAGACCGGGATAAGGCGGTCTTCCAGGCGATAGACCGCGCCGAAGTCGAGGTCGAACTTCAGCCATTGGGCGTGCCGGTCCCAGAATTCCCGGTCCGGGAGGTCCAATTTATGGATCAGGCCGTAGCGCCAGGAGCGGCCCAGCATGAATTCATCCAGTCCGGCCTCCCGGCAGTCTTCCAGGGCGTCCAGTTTCAGGGTCTTCCTGGTTTTGCCGGCCGCGGGATCGAAAACGTCCGCCACCGCCTGGCGGCTCCCGGGCGCAATGGAAATTATTTTCAGGCCCAAGCCTTCCCGGATATGGAACTGCCCGAATTTAAGGATCTTGTTTTTCGGCGTGACCAGGAAGGAATCCAACCGGTCCAGAAGTTCCGGGGGAAAGGGCAGTCCTTCCGTTTCCTGGACCCGCCTTAAATAGTGCCAGGTCTGCTCCAGGCCGGCCCGGGCGCGTTCCTTGAGCTTAAGCCGCCGCTTTTCCAGTTCAAGGGCCAGGGCCTCGCTTCGGGTCAGGTCTTCGGTGTAAAGTTCCCGGGCTTTGGCCGCCCAGTCGGCCATCTCCGGCGGGGTTTTCAGTTTTTGCAGGGCTGTTATGCGGCTGGATGATTCGACCCAGAAGCTTTCGCTTTCCTCGGCCTCGACCGGCGCTTCCTCTTCGGAATCCTCCGATTCCAGCCGCTTATCCCGGAGCTTTTTCCATTCCTTCAACTCGGCATTGATATAGCGCAGGTATTCCCGCCTGACATTGGCCGGTGATCTGATCCCGGTTTCCATATCCCACAGGGAGACGGATAGTTTTTGGCGCCGGAGTTCGATTTGGCCGATCTCGTCCTTAAGGCGCTGATCATTGCGGCTGTTTCGGGCTGCGAGGCAGGTGAGCTGGCGCAGGGCGTTGAACAGGCACTCCCTTTTCTTCTTCCGGGGTTCCGGGCGCGCCGCAAGCCTGCGTTTCTCCCGCCGGGCCTGGGCTTCTTCCGGGCTGGCCGCCAAAAGGTCCAATTGCTCCTCCAGGCTCAATTCCAGGTCATGGCCCATGGTGGGCATCTGGCCGTTTAAGAGTTCATTGATCCAGCCCGCCTTGGCCTCCAGTATGGTCCGGCGATAGGAATCGAAGGTTTTTTCCCCCACATAGTAATGTATGCGCACCATCTCTTCCTGGTTGCCCTGGCGCAGGCCCCGGCCGTTGCGCTGGTAGAGGCTGGCCGGGGTCCAGGGCAGGCTCAGGTGGTGAATGGCCGTGGTGCCGGTCTGGAGATTCAGGCCCAGCTCCGCCTTGCGGTTGGCCACGACCAGGCGAAGCTCGCCCCGGCTGTAGTCGCGGAGCAATCGGTCCAGGCGTCCGCCGGCGGCCTCATCGGCGTTTATGATCCCTATCCGGCCGAGAGGCAGACGGAGGTTCCAGGCCAACAGCCGCCTGAGTTTGACGTGTTCCCCCTTTTCTTCGGTGAAGACAAGTTGGTTGCCGCCGGCCTCCAGGTAGGCTCCGGCCAGATCAAGCAATCGGGCGTATTTGGGGTTCAGGGGATGGGTCAGGTCGCTTTCCTTAAGGCCGGCCTGACGGCAAAAATCGGCCATCGGCTTTTCCAGGCTTTCCGGCAGCCGGAGAGCGATCAGCCCCTCGGGTGACCGGGATATCCTGGGTTCCAGTTTTTTCTCGACCTCCGTCCAGGCGGCTTCCGATTTCGAGTATTCCAGGTGCGGCCAGCGATCCGGCAGGAGCGCCAGAAGATGTTCCACTTCGGCCTTTTTTTCCGGCCGGAACAGGTAGGGGGTCATCCGCTC